>JALOQY010000134.1 GCA_025459285.1 Planctomycetota bacterium
CGCATGGTGCGGGCGGACCTCGCTGGTCGGGCGACGCCACTCACATCGCAAGGCCCGTACCAACCGGACCACTCCTCGATCGGCGGGCCTTCCGAGCCTCTCCCGTCCACCGGCGTCGATCTGTTTCGACTGCGACCTTCCCGCATGGGGATCCTGCTCGACGGCAGGTGAGGACCGATCTCGCCGGGACTGCGCCGGGGACGTACAATTGCCGGATCGCCATGCGCCTCCCGCGATCCGCGTTCGTACTGCTCCTTCTCGCCCTTCCGGCAACGGCCGACGTGCTCGTGCTCGCCAACGGCCGTCCGCTCCGGGGCGGCGTGCATCGCGATGACCCGGCGGGAGTTTCGTGGAACCCCTACTTCTCGCGCCACCCGGGGATGGTGTTCGACACGCAAGAGTTCCTCCGCGAACAGGTGAAGGAAGTCATCCGCGAGGAGCCGCCCTTCCGGGAGTTCCTGCGGCGGATGCGGGAGGTGCCGAAGGGCGACGTGACCGCCCTCGTGGAGGTCGCTCGGTGGGCCGAGAGCGAGAAGCTGGCCGAGGAGGCCCGCTTCGCCCTTCTCGAGGCCCTCCGGATCGACCCGGCGAACGAGGAGGCCCTGAGGGAGTTCGGGAAGTCGAAGTTCCCGAAGGTCGCACGGGGCGACCCGGACTTCGACCCGGATCTCCGGGCGCAGGTCGAGGAGTACCTGAAGCTCGAGGACGCCGCGGAGCGGGCGGCGCTCTACGGGAAGATGAAGCGCGAGCGGTTCATCGTCTGGCCGCAGGAGTACCTGGACCGGATCCGCCGATCGGCGGGCGAGCCGAAGGGGCTCCAGAAGGACCGGGCGCTCACCATGGGAGCGGCGCAGTCTCCGGGCGTCTATACGCTCTTCGTCCCCGAGGGCTACGACCCGCGCCGTCCGTGGCCTCTCCTCGTCGGCCTGCACGGGGGCGGGGTGGGCGGACGCGAGGGCGATGCGGTGGTGGGCAGCGGCCACTCGGCGATGAACTTCTACGTCCGGGAGGCCGCCGCGCGGGGGTACATCGTGGTTTGTCCCACGGCGCGCGCGGCGCCCTGGGCCTCGGGCATGAATGGTCCCTTCCTGGAGTCGGTGATCGCCGAGGTGGAGCTCCTCTACCACGTGGATCTGAACCGCGTCTACCTGACGGGCCACTCCATGGGCGGCTTCGGCTGCTGGCACTACGGCCCGCAGTGGGCCGAACGGTTCGCGGCGATCTCCCCCATGGCGGGCGGCGGGGGCGGCGGCTGGAACCGGCTCGTGGAGACGAACACGCCGGTCTTCATCTTCCACGGCGCCGATGACAACGTCGTGGGGCCCGATTCCGACCGCTCCGCCGCGCGTGCGCTCGCGAAGACGGCGCACGACTTCGTGTACACCGAGCTGACCGGCGTGGGACACGGCTTCCCGGACTCGATCCAGAAGGACCTGTTCGACTTCTTCGATGGTCGGCGGCTCGCGCCGGTGCGCGGGAAGCGGGCGGGCCCTCCGGGGCCAGAGCCAGCATCCTCCTTCCTCGCGAAGGTCTCCCGGGAGGAGAAGCTCTACCTCGGCGACCCGCTCACCTTCGGCGACGGGGAGGAAGGGGGCGTGAAGCAACTCATCAAGGAGCTGAAGCTCGGCGGTGGCCGGGCGGAAGCCGCGGCCACGAAGCTCGGGGAGCTGCGCGACGAGGCCTCCGTCAAGCCCGTCGCCGACCTCCTGCGCCACCCGGCGACGGCGGACGACGTCCGCGTGCAGGCCGCCCGGGCCCTGGGCCTGATCGGCCATCCGGATGCTCTGCCCGCGCTGTCCGCGGGACTCGTGTCGGAGCGCCACGACGTCTTCTGCGCGTGCGCTTTTGCCCTGGCCCGGATCCGCTCGGAGAAGGCCGGCCCCGCGCTGATCGAGAGCTTCGCGCACCTCGACCGCGTGCTGGACGGGAAGCGGATCGGCGGGATCCGGATTGACTACTCGGATTGGGAGCTGTGGCTCTCCGCGTACCGGGCCGTGGTGGAGGCGCTTGCCGTGGCGAAGCCACCCGGTGCCGTCGCGGCCATGACCCGCAGCCCGGTGAAGAAGGTGATCGCCGGTGGTCTCGAGGTGATAGCGAGCCCGCGCGCCGGCGAGGACCCCGCCGTGCCGCGGCGGGCGCTGGCGCTCGCGATCGTGGCCGCCGTGGAGACGATCCGGGACCCCGCGGGAGTGGCCTGTCTCACCGCCCTGAAGGACGCATGGCCCGGAGATCCGGCGATCATCACCGCCTGCGACCGGGTTCTCAACGGGCTCCGGTGATTACCCGAAGGAGGAGCGCGCCGTGGACCTGGTGACCCTGGGACTGATCGCCGGCGGGCTCGCCCTCCTCGCCGCGGGGGCCGAATTCGTCGTGCGCGGCGCCTCGGGCCTCGCGGCGGCGATCGGCATCTCCCCGCTCATCATCGGCCTCACCGTCGTCGCGTTCGGCACGAGCGCCCCGGAGCTCGTCGTGAACATCGACGCGGCGATCCACGGCCGATCCGAGCTCGGGGTGGGCAACATCCTCGGCAGCAACATCATGAATGTGCTGCTCATCCTCGGCGTCTCCGCCATGGTGGCGCCGCTGACCGTGGCGGTACACCTCATCCGCTGGGATGTGCCGATCATGATCGGCGCTTCTCTCGCGGTGTTCCTCCTGTCGCTCGACGGGCGGTGTTCGCGCCCGGAGGGAATCCTGCTGGTGGCGGGCCTCGGTGGATATCTCGTCTTCCTCCTCCGGGCGGGCCGGAGCGCGGGGGGGGGAGAGTCGCCGCCCGTGCCGGGGGCGGAGGTCCCCCGAGGGTCGAAGGGTCGGCGGGCGCTGCGGAACCTGGCGATCCTCGGCGTGGGACTCGCTGGTCTCGTCTTCGGCGCGCGGTGGCTGGTGGAGGGCGCGTCCGCCCTCGCCCGCGACCTCGGGGTCAGTGAACTGGTGATCGGCCTCACGGTCGTCGCCGTGGGGACGAGCCTCCCGGAGGTCTTCACCTCCGTCGTGGCCAGCATCCGGGGAGAGCGGGACATCGCCGTGGGGAACGTCATCGGCAGCAACATCTTCAACCTGCTCGGTGTCTTCGGGATCACGGCCCTCTGCTCGCCCGGCGGCCTCGAGGTCTCGGCAGCGGCGCTCCGGTTCGACATGCCGGTGATGCTCGCCACCGCTTTCGCCTGCTTCCCCGTCTTCTTCATCGGCTCCCGGGTCTCACGCCGGGAGGGGGCCCTGTTCCTCGGCTACTACGCGGCCTACCTCACGTACCTCGTGCTCGCGTCGGCGGACCACGACGCGCTTCCCGCCTACAGCGCGGTGATGCTGCTGTTCGTCCTGCCCCTCACCGGCGCGGTGATCGGAGTCCTGTTCCTCCGGGCGGTGCGCTCGGCCCGCGCGTGAGAGGTGACGGGTCCGCTTCGGGGCGAAACCCAGGGGTTACATGCCGGTTCAATAGTGCGAGATCGAGAACAGATGCCGGTTCCGGAAGGGACCGGATGATCAGGAGATGCGGCCATCCCAGGGGCCGCGACTGTGAACGGGGCCCGCACGACGTGCGGGCCCCGCTTCTTTCGGGGGGCCGTTCCGTCAGCGGCAGAGTTCCAGCACCTTCCTGACGAGTTTCTCGATGCCGTCCGCGGCCTCGGAGATCCGGCCGGCGAGCATGTAGGCGGGGGTGGTCACGATCCGGTGCTCCTCGTCCACCGCGAACTCGCGGACCGGACAAGCCTCGTGCACCGCCCCCATCGTCTTCAGGTTCGCTGCCGTGCCGGCGTCGTTGCCGATCGTCAGTTTCGGCTTGATGGCCGTGCCTTCGAGCGCCTTCGCGAGCATCGCCGGGGCGATGCAGATCGCGCCCACCGGCTTTCGCGCCACGAGCATCCCCCGGATCAGGCGAGCGGCGGGCTCGTTCACCGTGCACTTCGGTCCGTCCACGGCGTAGGTGCAGAGGTTCTTCGCCGCCCCGTAGCCTCCGGGGATGACCAGGGCGTCGAGGTCGTCCGGCGTGACCTCCGCCACGTCCTCGATCTCCCCGCGGGCGATGCGTGCCGATTCGACGAGGACGTTCCTCCGCTCGCCCTTCGCGGGCTGCCCTGTCATGTGGTTCACCACGTGCATCTGGTCCACGTTCGGCGCGAGGCACCGCGCCTTCGCGCCCGCGCGGTCGATGGCGAGGAGCGTGATCACCGACTCGTGGATCTCGGCCCCGTCCATGACCCCGCAACCCGAGAGCAGGACTCCGATGGTCTTCATGACCGACAGTCTCGCATATGGCCCTGCCGAGTGATAGTGTGAGTGTGGCTTTCATCTCCGAGGAGGTTCGAAACATGAGATCAGCGCACGTCCTACTGCTTGCCCTGTCGGTTCTCACCGCCTGCGCCTTCACGCCCGCCCCGCGGCCGGGACAGCCTGGCGTCGACGTGGAGATCGTGGGGCCCGGGAAGGTCCGGTGGCCCGCCGGCATCGAGGAGGACAAGCCGAACTTCATCTGGGAGTACGAGACGACGGCGACGCGGGGAGAGGCCGCGGCCCAGTTCCATCGCCTGAAGACGCGCCTGCGGGTCCAATACGACCCCGCGGAGATGCGCTTCGCCTGGGTCGAGGTGGAGTCCTCGGGGACCGGCCATGCCTACCGGCACCTGACGCTGACTCCCGCCACGGACGGCCGGTTCGTGATCCGCGTCAGCACGTCCCTCGATGGACGGACCGAGGATCTGACCGCCGTGAAGCTTCGCGAGGCGGGGGAGGTGGCCTGGCCGCAGCATGAGTACGGCATCGGGCCGAAAGACGGTCTGGTGGAAGGGCTGGAGGTGATCTTCGCGGAGGACGGCTCGTTCACCGTACACTCCCGGCGGCTCGGCCACCTCGCGGGCAAGGGGATCCGGATGCACCGGGAAACCTCCACCTCGGCCGACCTCCGGGAGACGGACCGGCTCGATCTGAAGTAGGGGGCTGGCCGGAAGGCGACCGGGCCAGCGGGAATCGTGGCCCGGGGGCGCACGGCGGGACGCGAGGGGCCTTCGGATGGTCAAGGGTCATCGATCGCGGGTTGCGGCGCTCCTCCTGCATCTCGTGGTTCTCCCCGCGTGCGCGCAGAGCTACGTCATGCACTCTGTCCCCGACGCTCCGGTCGGCGGGAGGACGGCCTGGGTCGAACTCCGGCGTGCGCACCACAACATCTTTGCGCCGTGTCCAGCCTCCCGTTCGGTCTCATTCCTCGGGAGCTTCGCCATCGACCTCCCCTCGCTGACCGCCACCTTCCGGAGCGGTGGGGAGGATCGGAGCGGTGGGCCGACGGACGAGGAGGGCAATGCCTACCGCGGGGAACCGGCTGGAGAGGACACCTCGGCCGGCTCGCCCGCGGGTCGCCTGGTCCGGTACGACCGCTCGGGCCAGCGGACCCCTCTCGGTCCGGGGCCGGAGGCCGGGACCCTGGGGAACGTATCCGTGGCGGTCGACGGGGGAGAGACTTTCGTCTTCTTCCAGCGGCGCCGGTGGCAGGGGAATGGGACCGACTCGGTTGGCCGGGTCCGGGTCGCCACGGGCGAGGTGCTCCATCTCGGCATGCCCACGGATGTGGGCCCGGATCCCGAATCGTGGGTCTGGGACTACCTGTTTCCCGTCGACTGTGCCGGCGTGGTTCTCGTGGGTCGGCGCATGAGCGACGAGCGCGGGAAGTGGCACTTCCGTACGTGGCGCGGTGAGTTTGGCCGCTTGACATGGGGGCCGGCCATCGAGGGGGCTTTCCGGCCGATCGACCGCCAGGGGACCCTGCTGGAGATCCGGGAGGACCGCTGGCTCGCCCCCCCCACGGGCCTCTCCGACTTCAGTGCCGAGGTGATCCGCGATGGCCGGCGGGAGGTCGTGAACCTCGGCTTCGCCGGGGACGCCGACCTGCTGTTCGATACCGGCTGCGTGGTCCTCTGGGACGGGGAAAGCGAGGAGGTGGTGCTGCGACCCCTGTTCGGGGGAGCGGAGCGGCGCTTCGGCCGGTAGCAGGCCGTCGGGGCGGGTTCGCACGGGTCGCTGGGCGGACTCGGAGCCATCGGGTATAAGAATGGGTCCGCCAGCCGTCGAGCGGAGGAACCCATGGGCTTCGAAACCACTCGCAACCCCAACCTCGATCGCCGTTCGCCGTCCGTCGCGGCGGCGGGTGTCGAAGCCTGGCAAAGGAACCTCGGGCGGGAGACCCTCGTCTTCCCCCGGGGCGCCGACTGGTGGACCGGTCCCTCTCCGGACGACCCGGCCTGTCCCGGCCGGCGCGAGGACGGCACGATCGGCGGCCTGCCGCCCCCGGACCTCGCGCGCTCCACGCGGGAGGAGGTCCGGCGGTACTTCGACAACGGGTGGGTCCTGACGGAGTTGCTCTTCGCGTCGCTGCGCTCCGAGGAGGGCTTCTTCCGCCCTCCGTACCACGATCTGCGCCACCCCCTCGTCTTCTACTACACCCACCCGGCGGCGCTCTACGTGAACAAGCTCCGGGTCGCCGGGCTCCTCACCGAGCCCGTGAACCCGTACTACGAGCAGCTCTTCGAAACCGGCGTGGACGAGATGAGCTGGGACGACCTCAGCAAGAACGAGATGGAGTGGCCCTCCGTCTCGGAGTGCCGGGAGTACCGGCGGAAGGTCTACCGGCTCATGGCGGACCTCATCGCCCGCCACCCCGGGCTCGCCTCCGGCCACGCTCCGATCACGATGGACGACCCGCTGTGGGGGCTCTTCCTCGGCTTCGAGCACGAGCGGATCCACATCGAGACGACCTCGGTGCTCATGCGGGAGCTGCCGGTGGAGCTCGTGGGCCGGCCCGCGCGGTTCCCGCGGCTCCACCCGTCGGCGAGGCCCGTGGCCTCGGACGAAACGCCGGTCTTCCGGGAGCCGGTCGCCGGCCGCGACTTCCCGGAGAACCCCCTCGTCCCGGTCTCCGCGGGCCGGGCGTTCATCGGCAAGGACCGCGACTTCCCGACCTTCGGGTGGGACAACGAGTACGGGGAGCGCGAGGTCGCCGTGGAGGCCCTCGCCGCCTCCCGCCACCTCGTGACGAACGGCGAGTTCCACGC
Organism: Planctomycetota bacterium; assembly: GCA_025459285.1. GTDB lineage: Bacteria > Planctomycetota > JAJSAM01 > JAJSAM01 > JAJSAM01 > Prado167. The sequence continues at coordinate 7,041 of JALOQY010000134.1, forward strand.
CTTCGTCGCCGCCGGCGGCTACCGGAGCGAGCGGTACTGGACGGATGATGGCTGGCGCTGGCGCAGCTTCCGCAACGTGAAATGGCCCACCTTCTGGGTGCCCTCGGGGCCGCAGGGCTCGCACCAGTACCTGCTGCGGACGCTCTTCGAGCTCGTCGAGATGCCCTGGGACTGGCCCGTCGCCGTGAACGCCCACGAGGCCCTGGCCTTCTGCGCGTGGCGCACGGAGCGGGAGGGGCGGGCGGTGGCACTCCGGCTGCCCACCGAGGCCGAGCACCATCGGCTCCGGGCGTCCGCGGACCTCCTGCCGGCGGAGCGGATCGCTTCGCCGGAGGTCGCGAACCGGCTCTTCGCGGACCCGGAGATCAACGCTTCCCTGCGGTACGGGAGCGAGTCGCCGGTGACCGCATCGGAGCGCCCCTTCACCGACGTCTTCGGCAACGTCTGGCACTGGCTCATGGACGACTTCCATCCGCTGCCGGGCTTCCGGATCCACCCGCACTACGACGACTTCAGCACACCGTGCTTCGACGGGCAGCACACGATGATCATCGGCGGGAGCTTCATCAGCCTCGGGGACGAAGCCACTGCGCACGAGCGCTTCCATTTCCGCCCGCACTTCTTCCAGCACGCCGGCTTCCGGATCGCGGATCCGCTGCGGGCGGGGAACGACGGGGCCGTGGTGAAGATCGTCCGGGCCGCGGCGAGCGCCGCCGACCGCGAGGCAGACTTCGAGAGCCGGGTCTTCGCGGCGTTCGCGCCGGTGGGGGAACTGCTGCCGGCGGGCGTCTCCGTCGCTCCGCTCCATCGCGAACACCTGCCGGCGCGGATCGCGCACTTCCGGCGGGAAGTCGGCGCCGGCGCGGACCGGGCGCTCGACGTCGGCTGCGGGCCGGGCGGGATCGCCCGGGCCCTGGCGGGGGAGTACCGGGAGGTGACCGGCGCCGATCTCGATGGGGTCGTGATCGAGGGGGCGCGGAAGCTCCTGCCCGCGGAACTGGCCGGGCGCGTGGGCTTCCGGCAGACGGATGGGGGCGCGCTGCCCGCGGACTGGGTGGGCTTCGACCTGGTCGTCGCGAGTCGGGTGCTGTCCCGGATGCCGTCGCCGAAGGCGCTCCTCGGCCGCCTCGGCGGAGCGCGGGGGCTCGTGGAGCCGGGTGGGCTCCTCGTGCTGGCCGACGAGTACGTGTGGGACGAGTCGGTGACGCCGCGGGAGCTGTGGCTGTCCGGCGACCGCGAGTCGCTCGCGCCGCTCCTCGGCCCCGACTTCGACTGCGTGGAGGAGGGATGCGCCTTCGCCGTGGAGCGGCCGCGTCGGGGACGGACCGTCGCCGACGAGGTTCGCGTCTCGATCTGGCACCGCCGGCGCTGATCCCCATGGCGCGCGGGCTCGATCTCTCCGCGGAGGAACTCGACCGGGCGCTCCGCGTCGTCTCGGAGGCGATCCGGGGGTGGAGCGAGAGGATCGCGTCCCTCGACCCGGCGGGGACCGCGCACGATCCCGCCTCGCAGGGCGTCCGGACGGACTGGCGGCCGCCCTTCGCGCCGGGGCCGCCGCCGGAGGAGGGGGAGGACCTCGGGGAACTGGTGCGGCGGGTCGTGGCCGACTTCGCGCCGGACGCGCAGGTGGTGGGGCACCCCGGTTTTCTCGGTTACGCGGCCGGTGCCGGGAACCTCGTCTCGGCGCTGGGCCAGGCCCTGGCCATGGCACTGAACCCGTACACCGGGACGATGAGCACGGCCCCGGCATTCGTGAGGATCGAGGACGAGGTCATCCGGTGGTTCTGCGCGATCACCGGCTACCCGCCCGAGGCCGGCGGGATCCTGACCTCGGGCTCCTCGCTCGCGATCCTCTCTGCCGTCATCGCGGCGCGGGAGCGGGCGCGCGCGCCGTGGGAGAAGGCGCGCTGCTACGCCTCGGACCAGGCGCACCACGCGGTGGGGAAGGCGCTGTTCGCGGCGGGTTTCCGGCCGGAGAATCTGGTTGTCCTGGCCTCGCGGGACGGGCGGATGGATTCCGTTGCGCTTGCGGAGCGGGTCCGGCGGGACCGGGCGGCGGGCCTCGTGCCGGTCCTCGTCGTCGGGACGGCGGGGACGACGAACGCCGGGCGCGTGGATCCGCTCGGGGCGATCGCCGACGTCTGCGAGGAGTCGGGTGCGTGGTTCCACTGCGACGCGGCGTACGGCGGGTTCTTCCGCCTGCTGCCCGAGATCGGCGCGCTCCGGGGCATGGAGCGCGCCGATTCGATCTCGCTCGATCCGCACAAGTCCTTCTCGATGCCTTATGGGACGGGGGCGCTCCTCGCGCGGCGGGTTGCCGACCTCCGTTTCCCGCGCGGGCTCGACGCCTCCTACATGCCGCCGGTGCGCGACGAGGACCTGCGGTACGAGTACGGGGAGATCTCGCCGGAGCTCTCCCGGGACTTCCGGGGGCTCCGGGTGTGGCTGGCGATCCGGGCCTTCGGCCTCGGCGCCTTCCGCGAGAACCTCCGAGCGAAGCGGCGGCAGGCCCTGTGGCTCGCGGAGGAGATCCGGCGGAAGTCGCGCCTCGAACTCGTCACCGAGCCGGACCTGTCGATCCTGACGTTCCGCGTCCGGGACGACCCCGACGGCGCGGCGACGCGGGCGCTCCTCGCGCGGATCAACTCGGGAGGCCGCTTCTTCCTCACGAGCGCCGTCCTGGGCGGCCGCTTCGTGATCCGCGTCTGCCTCCTCGGCTTCCGCACGACGGACGAGCTCCTGGAGGAATTCGGGGACGTTGTAAACTTGTAAACTTTTCGCCCCCGGCACGCCCCAGTTCCGCGGCCGATCGCGCCGACCGAGTTCGGGGACGTTGTAAACTTGTATACTATTTGCTCCCGGCAGGCGGCGGCTCCACGGCCGGGAGCGCCGGCCCCAGGCCGGCGGGAGGAGGGCCGGTGACGGGAGCATCCGTGTTCCGGGCGGCGTTCGAGCGGACGCCGGGGCTCGTGCACCTCAACAACGCCGGGCTGTCGCCCATCAACCTCCGGGCCCGGGAGGTCGTGAAACACTGGGTTTCGCGCTATGCCGCGGAGGGGATGTTCTGCAACGACGACTACCTGGAGGCGGTGGCGGTGGCCCGGGGGGCGCTCGCGCGATTCCTGGACGCCGGACCAGGCGAGATCGCCTTCTTCCAGAGCACCGCCGGGGCGATCAGCCAGGTGGCCTTCGAGATCGGGCTTGCGGCGGGCGACGAGGTTCTGACCTGGGACCGGGAGTACGCCAGCAACCTCTACCCGTGGAAGGCGGCTTGCGACCGGACGGGGGCGAAGCTCGTCCTCGTCCCCTCGGGACTTGACGGCTCGACGCCCGTGGAGCGGCTCCTCGAGGCATTGACATCTCGAACCCGCGCGGTGGGGATCTCCTGGGTGCAGTTCGAGACCGGGGCGATCACCGAACTTGGCCCGCTGGTCTCGGAGGCTCGTCGACGTGGGATCTGGACGGTGGTGGACGTGATCCAGGGGGTGGGGCAGCTTTCGTTCTCGTTCCGGGGTGCGGGTGTCGACGCCGTGTGCGGCGGCTCCCACAAGTGGATGACCGCGCCGGTCGGCGTCGGCTACCTCTGCCTCCGGAAGGAGCGGGCGATGGAACTCGCTCCGCGCAGCGTGGGCGCCTACACCTACGGAACTTGCGAGGATCCTGCCGACCTCGCCTGCGCGCCGAAGCGTGACGCACTGCGGTTCGAGGCCGGCTCGAAGCAGGTGCTGGAGATCGTGGCCCTCGGAGCTTCGGCGGACCTGCTGATGGAGGCGGGCATGGAAGCCGTCTCCGCCGAGGTGAGGAGGCTCGCGCAGGGGCTGGCCGACTCGCTTCGAGACCTCGGTTACGAAGTCTCCGCCCCGAACGGCGAGCGTCAACGCACGGGAATCGTCACCTTCACCCCCGGCGCCCGGTCGCCGCTCGAGACGGTGGACGCG
>JALOQY010000135.1 GCA_025459285.1 Planctomycetota bacterium
CCAGCAGGCACAGGGTGGGGATCGAGCCGGAAAGGAAGACCATGAGCCGCGGGTGCAGTTCGCCCTCCATGTGGAAGAGACGGCCGGCTTCGTAGAAGGAGCTCCAGGTCTCCTGCCCGGCGAGGGCGAGGAGGTGGTTCTCCGACCATGAGTAGCCGGTGAACGCGAAGCAGAGGAAGGCCCCGATGCCGGCGAGGATCCGGGTCCGCGGGTGCCACCCCTCGATCGCCCGGCTCTTCAGGAGGTAGAGCAGGTAGAAGCCGGTGATGAGCACCGGGAGGATCGCCATCCAGCGGTGGGAGAGCAGCAGGTTCGCGGTGTAGAACGGCTCCTTGTAGAGGATCTGGACGAAGAGGAGCGGGGCCACGCCGGCGGTGATCGCCGCGCCGAGGGCGAAAGGCAGCCAGTCCCGGATCGTCTCGGCGAGCGGCGAGTTGCACCGTCGCTTCGCGCCGCCCGGGAAGAGGCAGGCGAAGGCGAGGTAACCGGCCCCGGCGATCACGTAGTTCATGCACAGCACGTGGAGGACCAGTGTGACCACGTAGAGGACCATGTAGAAGGAGGTGGGGAGGGGGAAGCCGAGGGGGAAGATCGCATCCATGGCCTAGTTCCTCCCCGCGGCGATCCGCTGTTCATCGGTGGCCGGCAGGACGCCGGCCTCGTCGAGCCAGCCCTGGATGCGGCGAAGCTCCTCGGGGTTCTGCCGGACCGGCCACTTCTTCGGCCGGTTCGCGGAAAGCCAGGCCACGTACTGGGCGAGGGCCTCGACGTCCTCCGCGTTCCCGGCGAAGGGCGGCATGAACGGTTTCGTCATCTGGAGCTTCGCGAAGTTCATGCGGCGCTGATCCGGGGACCAGGTGCCGGCGAGGTGGGTGAGTCCGTTCGCCCCGGCCTCCGTGTGGCAGACGGAACAGAGGGCCCGGTAGACCTTCCGGCCGTGCCGGACCTGGTCGTTCGGGTAGCTCGCGGCGTCGCGGAGCGGCCAGGGGTCGTTCGCCACGGCCCCCGAACCACGCAGGGCGATGACCTCGTCCGGGGCGATGGAGTTCGAGTAGAGGGCCTTGCGGATCGTGAAGGGCTTGCGCGCCCCCTCCCGGACGAACTCCGCTCCGGCCGTGGCCCCGAGTCCGAGGGCGCACAGCAGAGCCGCCGTCGCCGTGTTGATGGTGAGCTTCCCCTTGAAGAGCCCGAGCGCGGCGTACGATCCGATGAGGAGGGAGGAGCCGATCGCGATTCCGAGGAAGAGGGTCATGACCGTGCTGCCGCCGAGGATCCAGGAGCGGGAGTCCGGAGGCATCACGCCGAGGAACCAGGCGCCGAAGAGGGGCATGAGGAGCATCGGCGCGAGGAAATGGGCGGTGCGGTGGATGAGCCGCCGCTTCTCCTCCCGGGAGAGATCGGGGATCAGGTTGATGACCACGCAGGCCACGAGGGCCGCGGTGGCCATGGAGGTCAGCGTCCGGAAGAAGAGCGCCGGCCACATGGAGGCGTTGAAGAAGCCGGAGAAGACGCTCGCATCCTCGGGCCAGGAGCCCGGCGTGAGCTGGAATGACAGGATCCCGTTGATCCAGAAGAGGCTCATCCAGGCGGCGACGGCGTAGGCGATGAGGAGCGTCATCCTCGCCCCGTCGGACAGCCGGTGCATGGTCCGATAGAAGGCGTACCCGGCGATCACCTCCACGGCGAAGAAGAGCCACTCGGTGGCCCACAGCCAGTGGAAGGCGTCGATCATGACGCCGATCGTGCGGGCGCCCACCTGGATCGAGGTGAACCACATCGCCACCCCGGTCAGCGCCCCGAAGACGAAGGAGAGGAGGACGATCGACTTGAAGAAGCCCTCGAGGAACCGGCGGGCGAGGGGCTCCCGCCCGGTCTTCGCGAGCCACTGGAAGTAGATCATCAGGAGCCCGCCGCCGATGGCGAACTGGGCCGTGAAGACGTGGACGATGCCGAGCCCGCCGATGAGCATTCCCTTCATCAGCGGCCCGTACTCCTGGACCGGATAGAACGGCATTTCGGTAGCCCCGTGTGCGGTCCACCCAGTATGGAGGAAGTTCGACCCGGTGCCAGGCACATTTTCACGCCAGGCACTTCTCCCCCGGCCGCCCGCTATCTGGCGGCCGGGAATTCCGAGACCAGCGCGCGGACCGCTTCGGACGCGCCGGTTTCCGGATCCGAAAGGACCGCGCGGCCCCGCCAGACGATCTCGCCCGATTCCGCGCTGGCCGCCGTCAGGGCCAGGATGGTCCGCCGGACGGTCCGCCTCGGGGACGTCGGGGCGGGGGAGCGGCTCGACCCCGGGCGGACCGCGAACGGCGAGACCTCGGTCCGCTCCTCCTCGCCGATCGTCCCGCTCACGAAGAGGTCGGGGGACTTCCGCTCCGGACGCAGCCCCCTGACGGCCAGCTCCCGCTCCAGGGCATCCCGGAGAGCGGGGGGGGTGCCGGGGGAGAAGGCGAAGGTTCGCAGTCGCGGCACTCGGGCCGTTTCATCCCGCTCCACCTCCACGGCGACGGAGGCGCAGGCGGCGAGCAGGACGGCCGCGAAGACAGCACCTCGACGCATGGTGGACCCCCGTCCCTACTCGCCGTAGACGATCGTCTTGTAGGTGGCGTAAAGGCCGAGGATCGTGAAGACCTCGCAGTCCACGTGGTGGACCTTCTGGATGTTGCCCTCCCGCATGGCCGCGACGATCGACGCGTCGCCGTAGGCGTAGAAGAGGATCGCCTCGGCGATGGAGACGCCCTTCTTCTGGGGCCGGACGCTGTTGTCCACGCCGGCCACGGGGCCGCGGGTCCCGTTGGTGAGCAGCCCGCCGTACACGGGGGCCGACGGGGCGAACGCGCAGCCGGCGAGGAGGAACTGGCCGAGGAAGACGAAGAGGACGAAGACGGCGACGAGTTTCATGTTCGTGACTCCTGGTTCCGATTGCGCCGCGACCGGCCGACCGTGACCGGCGCGCGCATCTTCACTATCCTAAAAGGAGAACGTCGCGGACCTTCTACTCCGTGCGGCGGATCGCGGAAAGGACTTCGGGGTGGACTCGGCCGTTGCTGGCGACGATGCCGCGGTTCACGGTCAGTTCCCGGCCCCGCGAGAAGTCGAGGGGGTGGCCGTCGAGGTCGGTCACCTTTCCGCCCGCCTCCTCGAGGATCAGGACGCCCGCCGCGTGGTCCCAGATCTTCTCACGGTATTTCGTGTCCCGTGGAACCCGGAGATAAAGTTCCGCATCTCCCCGGGCCACTAGGCCGTACTTGCACTGGCTGTCCACCGAGACCGGCGGAGCGGCCACGGCGAGGGCCTCGGCGATGAGCTTCGAGCGGTCCTTGTGGGAGTGGGCGCCTTCCACCGATTCGCAGAACCGTATGTCCCGGGTTTTCGTGACCTCCGACACCAGGACGGGGGCGATGGCGGAGGGCACGGTCCCGAGGGGGAGGGTGTAGGCGCCCCGGCCCTGGACGGCGAGGAAGAGACAGCCGCTCCCGGTGCCCGGCGCCGGGAGGTTCGGGCATCCGAGCACGCCGGCGACGGGCCGGCCATCTTCCAGGAGCGCGAGGGCCACCGCGTACTGCTCTCCCCGCAGGAACCCCTTGGTTCCGTCGATGGGGTCGAGCGCGAAGAAGAGGTCGGAGGGCGACGGTTCGCCGCGGCCATGGTCGATGGCCTCGAGGACCGAGTCTTCCTCCACGCCCTCCCACTCCACCCTGACGATCTGGGTGACCGCCTCGCGGAGCTTCAGGTTCTCCGGCTGGCGGAGGAGCGACGAATCCTCCTCCGCGACCAGGGCGATACCGGGAAACGTCCGGGCGAGGACCTCCGCCACGACGGCCTGGGACGCGTAGTCCGCGATGGTCACGGGGCTCTTGTCGCCCTTGGAGAGACGGCCCGCGGCCACGAGGTTCTTCTGGACCAGACGGCAGATCCGACAGGCCGCCGCGACGGCGTTCACCATGGGCCCGAGGGCGGGATTGGGGAGGACGATCATGACCCTCTCTTCCGGGAAGCCACCTTCCGGATCCAGTGTCCCACCTCGGGCCTGCGACACCAAACGAAAGCGGCGCCCGGGAGACCGGGCGCCGCCGGGCGGTGCGGTCGGCCGCGCTACTTCGCGCCGGCCGGGGGAAGCTGGTTGAGGGCCGGGAAACGCTTCGCCAGGGCCGGCTCGAACAGGGTCAAGGCCGGATCCGCTCCGAACCGCTCGCGGAGCCGGGAGAAGCTCACCACGGCCTGCGGATCGCCGCTCAGGTACTGCTGGTAGCCGAGGAGGAACAGCGGGTCGGGATCGCTTTTCTTCACCAGGACGGCCTCGCGGAGCGCCCCCATGACCCGGTCGAACTCGGTCGCGTCGCGATAGACGCCGGCGATCGAGCCGGGCGCGTTCAGGATCGCCGGCTCCATGGCCACGGCCTCGCGTAGGACCCGCGCGGCGTAGGGGTAGTCGCCGAGCGCGATGAGAGCCTGCCCGAACGCGAACCGGGGAGCGGCCGCCGCCGGGGAGGAAACGACGGCGAGACGGAAGGACTCCGCCGCCTCCGTGTACCGGGCCTCGGCGAACGCCTGGCTGCCTTCGCGCAGGTACTTCTCGGTCACCGCGTCGAGCACGGGTGGGCCGTCCTCGAGCGGTTCCAGCGGCTCGGGGATGGCTTCGGGGGCCGCCGGCGCGGCGCCGGAGGCGCCCTGGTACTCGCTCGTGCGGACCAGGGGGTCGGACGGGACGGGCACCGGGACCTCTTCGCGGACGTAGACCGGGACCTCCTCGCGGACGTAGACCGGCACCTGTTCCACGACCCGGATCTCATTCACCCACACCGTGGGCTGGGTGTAGTAGAAGCCGTAGGGCACGTAGGCGAGGGTCACCGGCTGCGGATACCAGAACGGCCAGTACCACGAACCCCAGGAGGCGGGCGACCAGCCGTAGCCCCAGTACCAGCCCCAGTCGAAGCCGATGTAGGCGCCCCAGGACCAGCCGTGATAGTTATGGCAGTAGTAGTCGTAGTTCCCGTGGTAGTGATGACGGTAGTAGTCGTGGTACTCGCCGTGGTGCGGCGGCTTGTGCCAGTTGTCGTTGTGGTGGTTGCCGTCGTGATGGCCGCCGTCGTTGTGATTGCCGTTGTGGTAGTCGTTGCCGCCGCGATAGCCGGTGCCGCCCCGGTAGCGGTCGCCCTGCGAGGAGGGCGGGGGCAGCCGATCCCGGCCGCCGTCATCCGCTCCGCGCGCTCCCGTCCGTTCCGCGCCGCGGAACCCCGGGGAGGGCTCGCCGCCCCGGACCCCGCGGGAACCGCCGTCGCCGCGCGAGCCGCGGAGTTCCCCGCCGTCGCCGCGCGGTGCATCGCGCCGGCCGGAGGTCGAGGGGACCGACCGCAGGCCGCCGTCCGGTGCGGAGGGGCCAGTGCGGGCGGAACCCGTGCTCCGGCCGCGGAAACCGTCGTCGGAGGGCCGGAGTTCGGCGGAGCCGCTGCCCGACCGGGGAGCGCGGCCATCGGGGGCCGAACTCGGAGCGGCCCGGCTGCCCCGGTCCGCACGGCGGCCGAAACCATCATCACTCCCGGTGGACGCGGGCGGATCCGCGCGGCGGGCCCGGCCGTCCCGGTCGGCAAGAGGCGCGAACCGGAAACCGTCGTCCGCCCCGCCCGTGCGCACCCGGGCGCCCTCGGAAGGCGCGGCCCGGACTCCCCGATCGGACCTGTAGGTCCCCGGATCGGAGCGTGAAGTGCGCGGCTCGGACCGGAAGGTACCCGGGTCGGAGCGGGAAGCGCCCCGGTCGGGCCGGGCGGCTCGCGGTTCGGACTGGCCGCCGCCCGGGCTGGTCAGCCCGATCCGGCTTCGCCAGTCCCCGGTCGAAGAGGCGCGCGGGGCGACGGTCGAACGCTCCGGCGCAGCGCGGGAAGGCGCGGACCTCGCGGAACCGCCGCGGGAACGCGACGAGTCGTTCAGCCAGGGAGAGGACCGGGGCAGAGAGGCCGGGGCCTCGCGCCTCGTCGGCTGCGCGGTGCCGCCGGATCTCGCCGATCCTCCGGACCCCCAGGATCCCCGGGGCGAGGAGGATTCGTACGACGGAGGTGGGCTGCTCCGGGTGGCGCCTCCTCCTCCCCCGCGGCTGCCGCCGCCATGGCTCCCGCCTCCACCTCCGCGTGAGGAGCCACCGCCGCGGCCTCCGGCGAAGGCAAGGGAGGAGGCGAGGAGAAGAACGACGACAGCTCGGACGGTGGTCGCGAGTCTCATCTGAACCTCCGTGGGGCCGGGCGGCCCCTCATGAACGCACACACCGTCACCGCGGGGATTGTATCCCCGGCGACGGGTCGCACCAGCTTTGGTTGCTCCGCTCACGACGCGGCGCGACAATGACGAAGCAAACGCCGCACCCATTTCGAGGCCCTCCCCATGTCCATCGTCCTCTCCGGTCAGAATCTCACCCCGTCTTCCGTCCTGCGCATCGCCCGCCACGGCGAGCCGGTGGAACTCGCTCCCGAGGCGCTCGAGCGGGTCCGCCACTGCCGGGCCTTCCTCGACCGTAACATCGTCGCCGGCAAGGTGATGTACGGGGTGAACACCGGGATCGGCGAGCTGTCGGAGGTGGTGCTCCCTCCGGAGAGGATCCGCGAGTACCAGCGCTACCTCGTCTGCAGCCACGCCGCGGGGTACGGCGACCCGATGCCCGAGGAGGTCGTGCGGGCGGCGTGGGTGTCCCGGGTCAATGTCCTCCTGAAGGGACACTCCGGGTGTCGCCCGGAGATCCCTTCCCAGATGGTGGCCCTGCTGAACCGCGGCGTCACCCCGGTGGTCTGCACGCGCGGATCGGTGGGGGCCTGCGGCGACCTGTCGCCCATGGCCCAGGCGGCCCTCGTCCTCATCGGAGAGGGGGAGGCGTTTTTCCGGGGCCGGCGACTTCCCGCGGCAAAGGCTCTCGCCGAGGCCGGGGTCGCCCCCATCGCCTTCGAGGCCCGGGACGGGCTCGCGGCGATCAACGGCAGCAACGTGATCGCCGGCATGGGCTCGATCGCGGTGATGGACGCCGAGCGCTTCCTCCTCGCCTCGGAATCCGCCGCGGCCATGTCTCTACTCGCCCTGAACGCCAACCTGATCTCCTACGACGAGCGGCTCCACCGCGCGCGCGGGTTCCCGGGGGCCGTGCGCTCGGCGGCCCGGATCCGGGCCCTGTGCCGGGGCGGAGCACTCGATCGTCCCGGCAAGAAGCTCCAGGACGCCTACGCCCTGCGCTCCACGCCCCAGGTCACCGGCGCGGCGTGGGACACCCTCGACCACGCCCGGGGAGCCTTCGAGATCGAGCTGAACGGGGTGTGCGACAATCCGGTCTTCTTCCCCGACGAGGACGGCGGCACGGTCCTGAACGGCGCGAATTTCCAGGGCACGCCGACGGCCTTCCCGCTGGAGTTCCTCGGGATCGCGGTCACCACGGTCGCCGCGCTCTCCGAACGGCGCACGAACCGTCTCCTGAACCCTCACCTCTCCATGGGACTCCCGGCGTTCCTCACGAAGGGGGCGGGGATGTTCTCCGGCCTGATGCTCGTGCAGTACACGGCGGGGGCGCTCGTCTGCGAGTGCCGCGTGCTCAGCCATCCCGCGGCGACCGGTTCCATCCCCGCCGCCGCGGATCAGGAGGACTTCGTGAGCATGGGCCTGACCACGGCCCTCAAGACGCGGCAGATCCTCTCCCACTCGGCGGCGGTGGTGGGGATCGAGCTGCTCTGCGGCGCCCAGGCCCTCGACCTCCTCGGCCCGGAGAAGGCGAGCCCCCCGCTGCGGGACCTCCACGCCCGGATCCGCGAACGCGTGAAGCGCCTGACCGAAGACCGCCCTCTCCACGACGACATCAACGCGATGGCGGACTTCGTCCGCACGAACGACTTCGGATGCTGAGAGGTCGGGCGGCGGGACCTCGGGCTCTGTCGCCTGGCGGCCCATCGCCGTGAGTTTCCTGGCTCGCGGCAGCCCCCTGGCGACGGGCTGCCGGCGAGTGACGGCTTGAAACGACTTTGTCGCGCCGTCCGGGAGCGGTGGCGTAGATTCACGGTTCGGCCGGAGCGCCCGGCGGAGGGGGTGCCGGGGCCGGGCCGGCGGGAGCACGGATGCTGAGCTTGAGGGAGGCCGAGGAGCGGATCCGGGCGGCGCTGCCGGCGCCGCGGCGCGAGCGGGTTTCGCTCGCCGCCACGGGCGGGCGTGTTCTCGCGGGGGAGGTCCGGGCCCCGTTCCCGCTGCCGCGCTTCACGTGCTCGGCGATGGACGGCTTCGCGGTCCGGGCGAGGGACACCGCCGGGGCGGCGCCGGGACGACCGGTGCGCCTCCGGGTCCGCGGGGAATCGGCCGCTGGTCATCCGGCGCCGGTCCGCCTCGGGGCGGGGGAGTGCGTCCGCTGCATGACCGGCGCGCCGCTTCCCGAGGGGGCGGATGCCGTGGTCGTGGTGGAGGACACCTCGGGCTTCTCCGATGGGGAGACCGTGGACGTCTTCCGGAGAGTCGCGCCGGAGGAGGATGTCCGGGTGGCGGGGGAGGAGGTCCCGGAAGGAGACGTGCTGCTGCCCGCGGGCTCCCTGGTCGGGCCGGTGGAGCGCGGGCTTCTCGCCTCGCTCGGGTTTGCCCGGGTCAGCGTCTTCCGGCGCCCGGCGGCGGTGCTCCTCGCGACGGGGGACGAGGTCCGCTCGGCGGGCGAGCCACTCGGACCGGGGGAGATCCACGACGCGAACCTCGCCGTCCTCTCCGACCTCCTCCGGCAGGCCGGCGCGCGGGTGGTGCGGGCGGCGCTCGTCCGGGACGATCCGGAAGTCGTGCGCGCCCGCGCGGAAGCGGCGCTGGCCTCGGCCGACCTGCTCGTCCTCTCCGGCGGCGTCTCGAAGGGCCGGCACGACCACGTCCCGGAGGCGCTCGCGAGGGCGGGCGTCGAGGTTCTCGTCCATGGCATCGCCCAGAAACCCGGCAAGCCGATGCTCTTCGGTGTGCGGGACCGCCGGCCGGTGTTCGGGCTGCCGGGGAACGCGCTCTCGGCGCTCTTCTGCGCCGTCCGCCACGTGGTCCCGGCGGTGGCGAGGATGGCCGGTGGAGCGCCGGACACGCCGTACTCGGCCCTTCTCGAGGCCCCGTTCCCGCGCGACCGGGAGCGCCACCGCTATCTCCCGGGCTGGGTCCGCTGGACGGATGGCGGAGCGGCCGCGGCGCCATCGGTGCGGACGGGCTCCCACATGCTGACCGCGGCCCTCCGGAGCAACGCGTTCCTCGGAGCGCCGGCGGGGCCGGGATCTCTGCCGGCGGGCTCCCCGGTCGAGGTCTGGCCGGTACCGTGGGCGTGCGGCCCGGCCCGCGGGCCCCGCGCCGGAGGCGCCTCTTGAGCGGCCTCTATCTCCGCCTCTCCGTGACCGGACGCTGCGACCTCCGCTGCGTCTACTGCCGTCCCGGCCCCGTGCCGCGGCTCGCCGACGCGCTCGATGGTCCGGGCCTCGTCCGGGCGGCGCGCCTGCTGGCGGCGGCGGGAGTGACGAAGGCGAGGCTCACGGGCGGCGAACCGCTCCTCCGGCCCGACCTCCCGGACGTCGCGGCGGCGCTGGGGAGGATCCCCGGCGTCACGTGGAGCCTCACGACGAACGGCCAGCGCCTCGCGGGGATGGCGGGGATGCTGGCGCGGGCCGGGTTCTCCCGGGTGAACGTCAGCGTCGACTCGCTCGACCCGGAGGTGTTCCGGAGGATCACGGGGGGCGGTGATCTCGCGCGGACTCTCGCGGGGTGCCGGGAGGCGGAGCGCGCCGGCCTCGTCCCCGTGAAGTGGAACGTCGTCGTTCTGCGCGGGATCAACGACGGGGAGGCCGAGCGGTTCGCCGCCGAGACTCTCGATCGCGCCATCGAGGTGCGGTTCATCGAGTGCATGCCCTCGCCGGGCGGGCTCGCCGATCCGGAGGAGCGGTACGTTCCGGCGGCGGAAGTCCGGGCCCGGATCGAGAGGCGGTTCGCGCTCACGCCGCTGCCGCGCGGGCGGGGGGCCACGGCGGAACTCTTCGCGATCCCCGGCGCGCGCGGGCGGATCGGCTTCATCGCCCCGCACAGCGCGCCGTTCTGCGCGGAGTGCAATCGCCTGCGCCTCGGCTCGGACGGCGTCCTGCGCCCGTGTCTCTGCCGGACCGACGGCCTCGACCTCGCCGCCCTGTTCGCGGCCGGCGCGACGGACGCCGGAGTCTCCGCGGAGATCTCCGGGGCGCTCGCCCGCTGGCCCCGCGGCCTCCGCCCCGATCCCGCCCGCGCCGCCCCCGCCGCCCCGATGCACCTCCTGGGCGGGTAACCCAGGGCGGGAAGAATGACCCTGGGTCATTCTTCCCGCCCTACGGGGCGAGGGCGTAGTGGCCGTTCTTCTCGGCCACGGCCTTCGGGGCGGCGGAGCCCTCCATGATGTCGTGGGACGGGTCGATGCGGGCCTCGAAGAAGCCGCGGGCGTCGGTCAGCCCCTCGGCCAGCAGCGCGCCGCCCACCACCAGCTTCACGAAGGCCCCCTCCATGGCCGCCCCGGTCCGCCGGTCCGTCACCAGCACCCTCGCGCCCTGGGAATGGCGCCAGACCCGGGCCGCGAGATCCGAGACGATGATGACCGTCCGCGCCTCCTCGGCTCCGGCGCGCGCGATCGCCAGGTAGACCCCGGGCTCGAGCTTCCCGAGACCGATGGCCACCGTCTCCTCCATCCCGAGCGCCGCCGCGGCCGGCGCCACCGTCCGCGCCAGCGCGGGCCGGATGCCGGCGAGGTCGAGCTCCCGCATCTTCTCCGTGTCCTTCGCGAGCGTGAAGTAGAGGAGGAGGTCGATGCGGTGCAGGACGAGGTCCGCCGCCGGGACGTTCTTCAACGTCACCGGGAGCGACGGCTCCTCGCCCGGACCACCACGCAGCACTTCCGGCATCACGAGCCTCCGCTCCGTGAGCAGCCGGTGCGCCTCCCGTGCGTCGAGGGAGTCGCCGGCCACCTCCCCGTAGAGCCGCG
>JALOQY010000456.1 GCA_025459285.1 Planctomycetota bacterium
GGGGATGCGCTGCGTGGCGGTGCCGAACGCGCTCACCCGGCCCCTCGCGCGGCCCGAGGTGGACCTCGTGCTCGGCTCGCTCGCCGAGCGGCCCCTCGCGGCGATCCTCGGAACGCTGAGAGGGGCCCGCGAGGCTGCGGTCAGCGGTTCCTGAGCGAGCCCGGCTGGCTGTCCGGAGCGCTTGCGGAGGCTTCGGCCTCCACTTCGGCAAGGGCTTCGGCCATGCCGGCGAGCCCTGGCCGGGCGTCGAGGATCCTCCGGTAGACCGAGCGGGCCCGCGCGCGCAGGCCCGCGTCGCGGTAGAGGCCGCCGAGCGCCATCCCCGCCTCGGTGTCGCCGGGCTCTTCTTCGAGCAGCGCCAGGAGAATGCCCTCGCTCCGCCTGATCCACATCGGGTTCTTCTGGTAGGCGCGGGCCAGCAGCATCCTCGCCCGGCGGCGGGTCGGCTCGTTGGCCCGGGGGATCATCGGCTCAAGCTGCTGGATGGCATCCCAGAAACGGCCCTCGGCGAAGAAGGCCTCCGCCACCGCGAGGATGCGCTCCGGGAGCAGCGATGCGTCCAGGACCGACGTTGCCGAAGGGGCCGCAGCCGGAGGGACCGCACCCGGAGAGGGCGCCTCCGGGGGAGGCGCGACCGGCGGAGGTGTGACCGGCGGAGGTGTGACCGGCGGAGGTGTGACCGGCGGAGGCGGGGCTGCGCGGAACGACGGCGCAGCAGGGACCCGCCGCCTGCGCGGCTCGACGGCCTGCTCGTAAGCCGCGCGCGAGGACGGGTCGCGCAGGGTCTGGTGGGCCTCGGACACACGGATGAAGACGGCCTCCCGCTCCCGCGCCAGGTCGGCCAGCGCTGAACCCTGGCCCGCGTCCGGATGGAGGACGCGAGCGAGGCGGAGGTACGCCTCGCGGATGTCGGCCTGCGAGGCCGTGCGCTCCAGGCCCAGGACCTCGAAGTGGTCCTCCCTGATCCGGCCGTGCAGGTCGCGCACGAGCGAGCGGATCTCCTCGGCGCTGCGCCCCGCACATCCCTCGGGCCCCGGAGGTGCTGGCGCGGGCCCGGGTCGACAGGGCGAGGCGTCGGGCTCCCGGCGAGCGGACGGAGCCGGCGGAGGAGGGAGCGGAGCCCGGCCGTCGGGCGGAGTCGCCTTGCGGGCGACCGTCCGCGCTGCTGTGCGAGCGGCGGCGGCGGCCTCCTGGCTGAAGTCCACGACCCCGGTGCAGAGCAGGCTGAAGAGGCTTCGCTCGACGGCCTCGGCGGGTAGCGGCGCGAGGGCGATGACCTCGCGCGCGCTCGTCATCCCGTCGATGCGCGACAGCACGAACCCGTCGGCCGGGGTCAGCGTCATCCGGTGGGTCTGGAGAGGGGCGTGTGGGGCGAGAATCAGCACCCGTTCCAGGTCCCCGAGAACGACCTTCACCATGTCGGGGTCGAGGATCCGGCGAGTCGCCTCCAGGATCAGCTGGCCCGTGGAGAACGCGCAGGCGAAGCCCGCGTCCATGAGGTCCTCGGCGAGGTCTTCGAACCCGCACGAAACGCCCGGCCGCTCGACGGCGCCGAAGAGGATGTCGCGCGCGTGGAGTCCCACCGCCTCCTCGACGCGGCTGCGATCGAGCAGGCCGAGCTCCTGGAGAACGGTGCCCAGTTTCCTCCGCTCGCGCAGGACGACGGCCAGAGCGCGATCCAGGTCGGCCTGGCCGATGATGCCGTACCGGACGAGGACGTCGCCCATGTGCTCCCCGGCGGTGTCGCTCGTCCCGTGGACGATCCGGCCCCGCAGGAAGCTGAGGCTCTTGCGCTCGCCGGCCACCGAGAGGTGAAGATGGCCCGATCGCGCCGCGACGTGTATCTCGCGCAGGAGCCGGAACAGCCGGGTGGGATCGGCGCGCCCCCGAGGAGAGCCACCCGGGGAGGGGACGGACCGATCCGGCAGCGGCGCCGGCTCGGTTGGCGTGGTCGCGCCTCGGTTGACGGCTTCGCCCGCGCAGGCACGCAGGGCCGTCGCGAAATCCTGCGCGGTCGGGTATCGCTCGGAGACCGGGCCGGCCAGCGCCTGCCGGAGGACCGGGAGCAGGCGCTGGTGCTCCGGATCCGGGGGCAGGTCGATGAGGGGCTGCCCGTTGGCGATGCGATGGAACGTCGCCATCGGCGTCTCGGCGTCGAAGGGGCGGCGGCCGGTGGCGAGCTCGCACAGGAGCGTGCCCACGCTGAAGAGGTCGCTCCTCCCATCGACGCGCTCGCCTCGGACCTGCTCGGGCGACATGTATCCCACGGTGCCGATCACGGATCGGCTCGTCCCGCCGGAGGAGGTCCAGAAGGCGATGCCGAAGTCCATGATCTTCGGCGTGCCCTCCTCGGTGAGGAAGACATTCGCGGGCTTGACGTCGCGATGGACGATCCCCGCCTTGTGCGCGTGCCCGAGACCGTCCAGCACCCGGGCAACGATGTCGATCTTCTCGGCGAGCGAGAGCGACGGACCCTCTCGCGTCCTCGCCAGCAGGTCCGTCCCTCGGAGCAGCTCCATGACGATGTAGGGCGACCCGTCGGTGTGGTATCCGAGGTCGAAGACGGTCACCACCCCCGGGTGGCTCAGCCGGGCGACGGCGCGGGCCTCCCTCTCGAAGCGCTCCTTGTGCTCGCGGTCTCCCGCGACCTCGGGGAGCATCACCTTGAGCGCGACCGAGCGCTCGAGCAGCGGGTCGAACGCCTCGTACACGACGCCCATGCCTCCACGCCCGATCAGCCGGACGACCTCGTACTTCCCGATCCGCGCGCGCCCGTTCTCGGACGTCGGCGGACGAGGCCGCGGGTCGCGTGACTGGGTCACGATCGTGTCGGCGTCGGCCAATCCCGGGCTGCCTGCCAAGGCGCTCCCTCCGTGCCACCGGATGGTCAATCAAAGGCCGTGCCGCCCGTCGAGCTCGGAAGCCCTGCGACAAGCGACTGATCCAAAGGGAGTTGAAGGGCGTCGATGAGGGCGGGGCCAGGAGTCGGACGTGGGAGCCCCGTCCGGATACCGGCCAGAGAGGGGAGATTTCGCCGAGCCCCCGCGGCCGCCTCAGGCGGGCAGGCCGCCCGCGATCACCTTCTCCACCTCCTCCGCGAAGAGGTCGACCTCGTCGAGGGTCGTGTACACGCAGGGGGTGACCCGCAGGCCCTCGAACTCCTCGTGCTTGATCGCGACCGTGATGATCCGGCGGCGG
The DNA here is from genome assembly GCA_025459285.1 of Planctomycetota bacterium. Classification (GTDB taxonomy): domain Bacteria; phylum Planctomycetota; class JAJSAM01; order JAJSAM01; family JAJSAM01; genus Prado167. The sequence continues at coordinate 3,199 of JALOQY010000456.1, forward strand.
TCGAAGAGGTGCTTCGCGA
>JALOQY010000457.1 GCA_025459285.1 Planctomycetota bacterium
GGCGGCGTCTCCCTCGCCTACGTCGACGGCCGCCGGCGGGAAGCCGGAGCCGCCGTGCTCGGCGGGTTCGTCGCGTTCCTGACGATCGGCCTCGGCTTCGCCCTGCGCCGGAGGCTCCCGCCCGCGTTCTTCGCCCTGCTCGTCCTCGCCTTCGCCACCGCGGGGCCGTCGATCTTCGGCGCGCGGGACGGGTCGCTGTGGGACGGGATGGCCAAGGGGGCGCTCGCGGCCTTCGCGTTCATCCTCGTGTCGTGGCCGGTGCGGTGGCTCCTCCGCCGGGCGAAGCCCGCCGCGGCCGTCGCGGCGGTCGTCCTTGGCGCGCTGTTCGGCGCGCCCGCCGCTTTCGCCGGGCCCGAAGCGGAGCCGGAGACGGTCTACGTCCCCTACGACCCGAAGGACCTCGGGAAGCTCGACGGGGCCGACCAGGTCTTCCTGCCCTTCGAGCGGTTCCGCGAACTGTGGAACGCGGCGCACCCCGAGCGGCGGATCGAGAAGCCCGCCGAGGCGCCGGTGCCGTGGCTCCTCACCGGGGCCGGCTACTCCGTGACCATCGAGGACGAGACGGCGCGAGTAGAGGCGCGGTTCGACCTCGTCGTCCTCGCCGAGGGCTTCGTCGAGGTGTCGCTGCCGCTCGCGCCGGCGGTGGTGGAATCGGCGGCGGTGGACGACGCCCCCGTCCGGGTGCTCTCCCGCGACGGGGCCCACGTGCTGGTGCTCGAAGGCCAGGGCGCGAAGCGGGTGGACCTCGTCCTGCGCGCCGGGATCCGGCGGGAGAACGAGTTCCGGGTGGTGGAGATCGCCCGGCCCCCGGTGCCCCGCACGCTGCTCGCGTTCACCGAGCCCTTCGCCGGGGCGGAGGTGACGTTCTCCGGGCCGGTCGCGCCGGTCCGGGAGGGTGCCGTCTGGTCGGCGCTCCTCGGCGCGGACCGCTTCCTCGCCGTCCGCTGGCGGGCGAAGCAGGAGACGGCGGCGATCGACTCGCGGATCGAAGTGGAGAGCCGCGAATCGCTGGTCTTCTTCGAGGGGAAGGTGGAGTGCATGATCTCCACCGAGTGGCGGGCGGTGACCGGTTCGTTCACCGAGGCCCGGTTCAGCCTCGACCCGGAGTACCGGCTGCTCCTCGCGGCCGGCCCGGACGTGAAGAGCTTCGCGGAGCGGGGCGGTCAGCTCGTCGTCGAACTCCGCCGCGAGGTGAAGGACGCGACGCGGATCGACCTCCGGCTGCTGCGTGCCGACGGGAACCGCGAGCGGACGGCGGGGGTGCCCCTCGTGGCGCCGCTCGGTGTGGTGAAGGAGCGCGGGCTCTTTTCCGTGTGGGCGGCGCCGGGCCTCCGGCTCGCCGTCAGCGGGCCGCGCAATCTCGAACGGATCGCCGCGAAGACGGAGGACTTCGCCACCGCGTTCGCCGTCGGAACCGACCTGCACTCGGCGTTCCGGCTGGTGGGGCGGCCGGCCGTCATCTCGGTCGCGGTGGAGACGGTGCGGGCGGAGGTCCGCGTCGATGTCCCGGTCATGCACCTGATCGAGCGGGAGTGGGTGCGGAGCCGCGCGATGTTCCGGTTCGACGTCCGGGGCGACGGGAACTTCGAGTTCCCGGTCCGCCTGCCGGCGACGGCGGAGATCGAGGGCGTGGCCGGGGCCGGGCTCGCCCGCTGGTGGCGGGACGGGGAGACACTCGTCTTCTCGACCGCCGACCCGGTGCGCGGGGAGTTCGCGGTGACCGTCCGGTGGCGCACGCCGATCGCGCCGGACGCCGTCCGCGTCGACCTGCCGGAGATCCATGCCCTCTCGGCGACGCGCGAGCGCGGTCGGATCCTCGTGGCCCACGCGCCGGCGCTGTCGCTGACCCTCCTCGAGGACCGGGGGCTCGTGAAGGAGGACGTGGCGGTTTCCGCGGACCAGGAGAAGATCGACGCGGAGCAGGTGAACGCCTACGGCTTCCGGCACGAGGGCGGGGCCATCCGGCTCGCGGTGGCCCGGACCTTCCCGGTACCGCGCCTGCGGCCCATGACGACGACCCGCCTCCAGATGGAGGACGACCGCGTCGTGGTGGACGTGCTCGTCTCCTTCGCGGTCGAGAATGCCGGGGCCGACACCTTCCGCGTCTTCCTGCCGGAGGGCGAGGGGACCGACCCCATCCTCACCGCCGAGCGCCAGCGCGCCGCGACCTTTACGGCCGGCGAGTCGGAGGGGCGGAAGGGGACCTGGCTCACGCTGACCCTCCAGCAGGCGGCCACGGGGCTCTACCGTTTCTCCATCGTCTACGAGAAGATGCTCGACCCCGCCGGCCGGGTGGAGGTGCGCGGACTCGAGCCGGAGGGGGAGAACGCCTCGGCCTTCGTCCTCGCCACGAACATCTCGCGGGGGGAGATGACCTTCGATCGGCCCGACGGGCTTTCGCCCGCCGACGCCGCGACCTTCCCGTGGATCCCCCCGGGGCTCGACCTGAAGCTCGTGCGCGGGGCGTTCCGGGGGGCGAAGGCGGCGTGGCGCCTGCCGCTCGCCCTCACGATCCACGCCTTCGCCGACTTCCCCGACGCGTTGATCACGTCGGCGGAGCTGACGGCGGCGGTGGGCCGGGACGGGTCGATCCGCAGTCGCATGGCCTATCGCGTGCTGAACCGGACGCGGCAGTTCCTGGAACTCACGCTGCCCGCGGGGGCGGAGCTCGAGTCGGTGCGCGTCTCCGGACGGGGCGTGAAGCCCGGACGTCGGCTCGCCGGCGGGGAGGAGCGGCTGCTTGTGCCGCTGACCCGGATGCAGCTCGGCGACGTGAGCACCGACGTGGAGATCTTCTTCGCCCTGCCGGCGAAGGTCGGCGCGACGCTCGGCGACTTCTCGCTGCTGGAGCCCGCGATCCACGGCCTGACCGTGGAGCGGACGTTCTTCACCGTGGTGTTGCCGGAGGGCTACCGCTATTCCTTCGACGGGAACATGAAGCGGATCGCGGAGGTGGCGCAGCAGGTGTGGCGGGTGGAGAAGCTCCAGGAGGAGTACGACCGGCTGAACGACGTGCTGCTCCTCGGCAGCACTTACGAGAAGGCCCGGGCCGGGGAGAATCTCGCCCAGCTCCGGACGGCCATCGAGGGAGAACGGCGCGCGGCGCTCGAGAACTTCAAGCGCGGCGTGGGAGCCCTCGACGAGAAGCAGTCGGTGGAGGACCTGACGCGGGACCAGCAGGAGGAGCTGAGAAAGCAGGTGGTGGAGCAGAAG
>JALOQY010000136.1 GCA_025459285.1 Planctomycetota bacterium
TCGACCTTACGGAGTCGGTCGGCGACGAGGAGCGACGACGCGCCGCGAAGCGGATCACCCCGGCCCGAAGGGTTGTCGGCCCCGGCGCGGGCGTCGATCCCGCCCACCGAACACCTCTCCGGCCGCGCCGGGGCCGACAACGAGGCCGCGCGGGATTATTGCTCACGCTCTGAGAGCATACCCCTCGAACCTGATCCGGTTGGGACCGGCGGAGGGAAGCGCGAGACGGTCGCGGCTCCCGCGCCGGCGCGAGGAGCGAGCGATGCAGCAAAAGCCGAAGTGCGCGAGCCGCAAGAGGAAGACCGCCACCCGCACGCGGTCGGGCACGAACCCCGGCTCCTTCGCCCTCCCCGCAAACATCGCCCCGGGCCCGCTCGGCGCCCGTCCCTTCGGCTCCGCCGATTCCCCCGGGATGCCGGAACCCTCGCGGAAGACCGCCTGGGACTTCCTGCCCCCGGGGTGGCGAACCGTCGGCGGTGCACAGCGGCCGGCACGGACGGCGGCGGCGGCGAAGGCCGTGACTTTCCGGCAGGGCGACGGCACGCTCCGCACCGTCGTCCACCCCCCGGGCTTCCGGCCCGTGACCCAACTCGAGCACGCGCGGCTCGGCATCCTCACCCCCGAGATGCGCCGCGTGGCCACCCGCGAATCCCATCTCACCGCCGCACAGGTCCGCGACGAGGTCGCCGCGGGACGCCTCGTCATCCCCGCGAACCGGGCCCACCTGGCCGGCCGGCTCGACCCCACCGGCATCGGCCGCGCGGCGACGACGAAGATCAACGCCAACCTCGGGGCTTCCCCGCTGGCCTCCTCGATCGAGGAGGAGATCGCCAAGCTCGACTGGGCGGTACGCTGGTCGGCGGACACCGCCATGGACCTCTCAACGGGCGGCGACCTCGATGCCTGCCGGGAGGCGATCGTCGATCACGCCACGGTCCCCGTGGGCACGGTCCCGATCTACTCGATGATCGTCGGCCGGAAGGTGGAGGACCTGACACCCGAGGAGATCCTTCGCGAGATCGCGAAACAGGCGCGCCAGGGCGTGGACTTCTTCACGATCCACGCCGGGGTCCTCCGGGAGCACGTGAAGCTCGCGAGGGACCGCGTCCTCGGCATCGTGAGTCGCGGCGGCAGCCTCCTCGCGAAGTGGATGCTCGCCCATCGCCGCGAGAACCCCATGTACGAGCTGTGGGATGAGATCTGCGGGATCCTCCGCGAGCACGACGCGACCTTCTCCATCGGCGACGGGCTGCGGCCCGGGAGCCTCGCCGACGCCTCCGACGCCGCGCAGTTCGCGGAGCTCCGGACGCTCGGCGAACTGACGGAGCGCGCCTGGCGCCACGGCTGCCAGGTGATGGTGGAGGGGCCCGGCCACGTGCCCTTCGACCAGATCGAGTACAACATGAAGATCGAGCGCCGCGTCTGCCACGGCGCGCCCTTCTACGTCCTCGGGCCGCTCGTCACCGACATGTTCCCCGGCTACGACCACCTGACGAGCGCCATCGGCGCCACCGCCGCGGCCTATCACGGCGCAGCCATGCTCTGCTACGTCACGCCGCGCGAGCACCTCGGCCTCCCGAAGAAGGAGGACGTGAAACAGGGCTGCGTGGCCTACCGGATCGCCGCCCACGCCGCCGACGTGGCGCTCGGCATCCCCGGCACGCGCGATCGCGACGACCGGGTCTCCCGGGCGCGAGCCGAGTTCGACTGGAAGGCCCACTTCGCCGAGGCCTTCGACCCCGAATTGGCGAAGGCCTTCCACGACGAGGACCTGCCCGAGCAGACGGACCACTGCTCCATGTGCGGCCGCGAGTGGTGCAGCGTCCGCACGAGCCGCGACCTGCGCGTGAAGAGACCGCGCCGGAACTGAACGACGGCTTTCTCGCCGCCCGTCGCCGACGGACTTCCGCACACCGGAGACCGACGGGCGGCCAAGCTGCAGTCCCTTGCTACCCGCCGCCGGTCTGGTAGACTGGCCTCCGTAGACTTCGGTGCAGTCGTGGGCAGTTCGGCCCAGGCGCATCCCGACCACCGGGCGCCGCAGGGCCGGTCCTGTTGCGGTCGGAGCGGAGCGACCGCTCTCTCCGGCTGTCGCGGTGCCGGGTGACAACGCAGCGCACGGTGTCGGAGAGAGAAGCAACCGTGCGCGCCGCGTGTGAGATACGTTTCGCGGAAAGCCCCCCTCGGCCGACCACCCTCCATCCACCCCCCGCCCCCCCCGGAGGTCGCCATGCTGGACCGTATCCTCGTCACCCTGGACGGATCGAGCGTCGCCGAGTGTGCCCTCCCTCACGCCATGTCCGCCGCCCTCGCCTTCAAGGGCGGTCTGCGCCTGGTTAGAGTGCTCTCCCCGACGGGGGAAGGCCGGATCCCCGATCCCGTGGACTGCCGGTTCCGCAGGGCGGAAGCCGCGGCCTACCTGACCCGGATCGCGGGACGGGTCCGGGAGACCGGGATCCCCTGCGAGACCGTGGTCACCGAGGGCGACCCGGCGGAGGCCATCTCCGAAGCGGCCGGTCAATGGCCGGCCGACCTCGTCGTCATGTCGACGCACGGCTCCGGGGCCCGCCGGCGCTCGCCCTCGGGCAGCATCGCCGCGCACGTCGCGGCGGCTCTCGACCGGTCCATCCTGATGGTCCCGGCCTCGGAAGCCGGCATCGCGCTCTTCGCGGCGATCCGGTACCGGAGGATCCTGGTCCCCCTCGACTGCTCACCCCGCTCCAACGCCGTGGTGCAGATGGCCACCGCCCTCGGCCACCCCTGCGAGGCGGAACTCGTGCTCGCGCACGTCGTGCCGGTCCCTGACCTCCCGCAACCCGACCTGCTGCTGGACTCCACGGACCTCGAGATCCGCGACCGGATCGTCGCGAGCAGCCGGCGCATCGCCGAGCAGGCCCTCGACGACCTCGCCCGCGTGCCGCGCGCCCACTCCGTCCGGACACGCGTCCGCCTCGAGCCCTCCACCCGGGTCGCACATGCCCTGTTCCGCCTCGTCCGCGAGGAGACGCCCGACCTCGTGATCATGAGCGCGCGCGGCCACGGCCATGCCGACGACGGCCCTGCGGACTGGCCGTGTGGCTCGGTGAGCGCCCGGATACTGGCTTACGGAACGGTCCCCCGACTCATCCTGAAGGAGGACGGCTCGCGTCGCCGCCCGCCCACGGGGGAACTCGCGCGGGATCAGGTCCCCGGCCGACGTCCCTTTCACGGGTAGGCGGCCATGCCAGTCCGGATCCAGCGGAGGGCCCGGCGCCTCGCCGCAGTCCACCGACTCGCGGGCACCCGCCAGCCCTTCCGGGACCGGGCGGTCCGTCGGCGGCTCCGGAGGATCGAGCGAGAACTCGCCGGCATCCTCGACCGGGCCCGCGCGAGCCCCGGGGCGATGCCGCGACCGGGCCGGGAATGGCTGCTCGACAACGAGTTCCTGGTCCGCGAGACGATCCGGCACGTCGCGGAGTGCCTCCCTCCCCGGTTCTGCCGGGAGTTACCCCGACTGGAGCGGGACGGGGCCATCCGCGCCGGTGCGGTGGCCCGGGCCGCGATCGACGTCTGCTTCACCCCGCTGGAGACGACCCGGCTCGACCGGTTCCTCCGCGCCTACCAGGAACTCGCGCCCCTCGGTACCGCCGAACTCTGGGCACTCCCGGCATTCCTCCGCCTGGAGGCCCTGGATGATCTGCTGGCCGCCGCGAAGTCCGAGGAGGCCACCGACTTCGAGACGGAGACCCGGATCGGAGAGCGGATCCTCACCCTGCGGCTCCTCCGGAATCAGGACTGGAGGGTCTTCTTCGAGACCCACTCCGTCGTGGAATCCAGGCTCCGGGAGGACCCGCACGGCTCCTACCCGCAGATGGACTTCGCGACGCGGGACTCCTATCGCAAACAGGTGGAGGACCTCTCCCGCCGTGGCGACCGCCCCGAGCTCGAGGTGGTGGAGACCGCGATCGGCCTGGCGCTGGCCGCCCCGGAGGGGACCGCCGAGAGCCACGTGGGCCACTGGCTCGCGGGACGGGGACGGCCGCGGCTGGAGAGGATGGTCCGGTACCGGGCGGGACCGTCCCGCCGGATCGCCCGGAGGATCGGGCGGCTCCGCGCCACCTTCTACCTCCTCGGCATCGCCGTGCTGTCGGCTCCGATCCTCGCCGCTCTCGGCCCACTGGTCGGGCCGGCCCTCGACCCCTTGGGGCTCATTGCCGCGCTCCTCTTCGCCCTCATCCCCGCCTCCTCCGCCGCCATCGCCCTCCTCCATTGCGGGCTGGCCCTCGCCCTCCCGCCCCGCCGCCTCCCGAAGATGGACTTCCGCGAAGGGATCCCCCGCGAGCAACGCGCCGTGGTGGCCTTTCCCGTCCTCCTCGGCCGGCCGGAGCAGATCGACGGCCTGCTCCGGAACCTCGAGATCGAGTCCCTCGCCAATCCCGATCCGAGCTTCGTCTTCGCCCTCCTCACCGACGATCCGGACTCGAAGACCCCCCCCGCCGCCGGCAATGGAGAACGGGCGGGTCGGGCGATCGAGGGCGTACGAGCGCTCAACGCGAGGTACCCCCGGGAGGCCGGGCCGCGGTTCCGGCTCTTCCATCGCGCCCTCCGGTTCAACCCGTCCGAGGGGAGCTTCATGGGCTGGGAGCGCAAGCGGGGGAAGATCGAGGAGTTCCTGCGCCTCCTGCGCGGCGCGGAGAACACGAGCTTCGAGACGATCGAGGGGGGCGCCTCGGATCTGCGGGACGTCCGCTACCTGATCACCCTCGACGCGGACACGCACCTGCCGTGCGGCGCGGCGAGCACGCTGGTGGCGGCGATGGCCCACCCGCTGAACCGCGCGGTCTTCTCCGCGGAGGGCGATCGCGTGGTCGCGGGCTACACGGTGATGCAGCCTCGCACGGAGACGAGACCGGGGGACGCGGCGCGATCGGCGTTCGCCGCCGTCTTCACGGGCGACACGACGCTCGATCTCTACTCCCACTCGGTGTCCGAGGCCTACCAGGATCTCTTCGGCGAGGGGATCTTCGCGGGCAAGGGCATCATCGACATCGATGCCTTCGAGCGCAGTCTCCGGGATCGCGTTCCCGAGAATGCCCTGCTCAGCCACGACCTGTTCGAGGGTGTCCACGGCCGCGCCGCGCTCGTCGACGACGTCGCCGTCCTGGAGGGCCATCCCTCCCACGTCCTCACCTGGCTCCGCCGCCTGAACCGGTGGATCCGTGGGGACTGGCAGCTCCTGCCGTGGCTCTTCCGGCGTGTGCCGCTCCGCTCCGGCGGGTGGGCCCCCAACCGCCTCGGTGCGCTGGATCGCTTCAAGATCGCCGACAACCTCCGCCGTTCCCTGCTCCAGCCGTCCGCGCTCCTGCTGCTCGCCACGGGCTGGCTCGCGGGCGGGAACGCGGCCGTCTTCTCCGCCGCCGTCGCCGGCCTCCTCGGGATCCCCTTCGTGGTGGGGTTCCTCGACCGCCTCCTCCGAGGAACGCGGGCGCGCCTTTCCGGCCACCGCGCATGGTCCGCGGGCATGCCGGGAGGCGGCGTCGCGCGCTGGCTCCTCTCGCTCCTCCTGGCTCCCGCGGAGGCCGCTTGCGCGGTGGACGCCGTGGCGCGGACGCTCTACCGACTCGGCGTGAGTCGCCGGAAGCTCCTCGAATGGGTCACCGCGGAGGCCGAGGAGACACGGCTGGCCGGGGCGAGTCACGCGACCACCGGTCCCCTCCCCGCGGGCCCCGTCGCGGCCGCGGCGGCGGGCGGGCTGCTCGCCCTCCTTCAGCCGGGCGCGCTTCCCGGCGCCCTGCCGTTCCTCCTCCTCTGGTTCGTCTCGCCCGCGGTACTGCTGGTCCTCAGCCGTGCGGCGGTCGTGAAACCGGTTGCCCTGAAGCCCCCCCAACTGCGCTGGCTCCGCCGCCTCGCCCGCCGCACGCACCACTTCTTCGAGCACTGCCTCTCGCCGGACGACCACTGGCTTCCGCCGGACAACATCACCGAGGCGCCGCAAAAGGGCGTGGCTCACCGCACCTCTCCCACGAACATCGGCCTCTCGATGCTGGCCACGCTCTCGGCGTGCGACCTGGGGTACGTCACGCCGCTCGGGCTGTGCGCACGGCTGCGCGGCGCTTTCGACTCGCTCGCCCGCCTCGAGCGCCATCGGGGCCACTTCCTGAACTGGTACTCGACACGCGACCTGACTTCCCTGCGGCCGGCCTATGTCTCCACCGTGGACAGCGGGAACCTCGCCTGCTGTCTCCTCGCGCTGGCGGGAGGCCTGCACGACACGGCACGGACCCCGGTTGCCGGTCCCGCCCTCAGGGCCGGACTCGGAGACACTCTCGACGTCCTCGCCGAAGTGCTGGCGTCGCTCCCCGAAACGGGCCGCTCGCCCGGGGCCACGGAGCAGCTCGCCCGGCTCTCCGAGCAGCTCGCGACGCTTCCCGGAGGACTCTTCGCCCTCCTCGACTTCGCACGGGAGGCGGCCGAGGAGACGCTGCCGTCGATCCGGGGCCTCGTCACCACGCTCGTCGAGTCGGCCTCGCCGGCACTGGAGCCGGAGGCCATCGAAGAGATCCACACGTGGGTCGAGCGGGCCGGCCACCACCTGCACGCCGTCCGGCGCTATCTCGCCACCATCGCCCCCTGGCTGCTCCCGGCCCGTGCCGCCGGACTCGTCCCCGGAGGTACCCACCCGGACCTCGCGGCCCTGCTCGACGACCCGCCGAGCCTCTCGGACATCGAGGAGCGCGCGCGTCAGATCGAGGCGGAGCTCGCGCGGGCGAGCGGCCTGGCCCGCGGCATGACCGACACGATCCTCAGCGCGCTCGAGACCGCCCGGTTCGAGAGCGGAATCCTCCTCCGGGAGCTCGCCGCCCTCGCGGACCTCTCCGAACGGACAGCGGAGGAGATGGACTTCACGTTCCTCTACGACCGCCGCCGGGACCTCTTCCGGATCGGGTACGACGTCGACCGGCGGGACCTCGACCCGAACTGCTACGACCTGCTCGCCTCCGAGGCGCGGCTGGCGAGCCTCTTCGCGATCGCGAAGGGGGACGCTCCCCCGCACCACTGGCTCCACCTGGGCCGCCCCTGCGCGCGCGCCGGCCGCCTGCCGGTACTCCTCTCCTGGGGCGGGTCGATGTTCGAGTACCTGATGCCGCTCCTTCTGACCCGCTGTCCGGAGCGGTCGCTCCTCCATCTTGCCGGCCGGTCCGCGGTGCGCCGCCAGATGGCCCACGCACGAAAGCACGGCATGCCGTGGGGCGTCTCGGAGAGCGGTTACTACGCCTTCGACGCGCTGAAGAACTACCAGTACCGCAGCTTCGGCGTACCCGGCCTCGGGCTCCGGCGCGGGCTCGCCGAGGACCGGGTGGTCACCCCCTACGCCTCGGTGCTGGCCCTGCCGCTCTTCCCGCACGAGACGCTTTCGAACCTCGCGTTCCTGGTGGATCGAGGACTCTATGGGCCCCTCGGTTTCTACGAGGCGCTCGATCTCACCCCGGCCCGCACCGTCGGGCAGCAGCGTGGCCGGGTGGTCCGCTCCTTCATGGCCCATCACCAGGGCATGATCTTCGTGTCGCTCGCCAACTGCCTCGGGTCGAACGCGATCGTGGAGCGATTCCACCGCCACCCGCGCATCCGGACGGTGGCCCACCTCCTCTTCGAGCAGGTACCCACGTACGCCCCCGTGGAACGCTATCCCGTGGAGAAGGTCGCGCCGGCCACGCCTTCTCTCCCGGAGGAGCATGCCGCGTGGACACCGGGAACGGGCACCGACGTGCCGTTCTGGCACCTCCTGTCGAACGGCCGCCTTCACGTCCTCCTGGACAATTCCGGGGCCGGTGTTTCCCGCTGGCGGGACCTCGACCTGACGCGCTTCAGCGAGGACTCCACTCTCGCGCCGGGCGGCTCCTTCGTCTACCTGAAGGACCTCGTGAGCGGCGAGCTGAGCTCGGCCACCCCGGAGCCGACCGGACCGCCGGAGCCGGGCGACGAGGTGGTCTTCACCACTTCCTCCGCGGAGTTCCGCCGCCGGGCGCTCGGCATCTCGTCCCGGCTGGAGATCACCGTCGCGGCGGAGGAAGACGCGGAGATCCGCCGCCTCGCCCTCGTGAACGAGACCGATCGGCCCCGGCGCCTCCTCGTCGCGTTCGCGTCCGAACCCATCCTCGCCCCGCGGCGGGAACACGTCCGGCACCCGGCCTTCGTACGGCTCTTCCTGGAGTTCGAGTGGCTACCCGACCTCTGCTCGCTCCTGTGCCGGCGCCGGTCCCGTTCTCCCGGGGATGCGCCGGTGACGACGGGAATGACCGTCGCGGTGAACGGGCTCCGGGCCTTGGCGGCCTTCGTGGAGACGGACCGGGACCGGTTCATCGGGCGGGGGCGGACCTTCCGCCGGCCCGCCGCCTTCGAGGGAACTCCAGCGCTCGGAGGGGCGGAGGCCCGCCCGCTCGACCCCGTGATGGTCCTGGCCGTTCCGGTGAACCTGCCCGCCTTCGGCCGGGCGGAGGTCGTGTTCGCCGCGGCGGTGGGTGAACGAAGACGCGAGGTCCTCGGACTCCTCGACCGTTACACCGGCACGGCGGCGGTCTCCTGGGCGTTCACCGGCGCGCGCCGCCGGGCCGCGCACCTCTTCCGGGACGCCGGCCTCGCGCCGGCCCGAGGTCCCGCGCTGAACGACCTCCTGGCGGCCCTCGTGACTCCCGTCCCGGCCCTGCGCGCGCCGCCCGCTCTGCTGGCCGCGAACCACCGAAGCCAGGCCGGGCTCTGGCCGCACGGCATCTCCGGAGACCGCCCCATCGTCCTCGCCGAGATCCGCGGGGACAGCGTCACCCCGGTGCTGCTCGAGTTGGTCCGGCTCCTCGCCCTCTGGCGCTTCATGGGGTTCGAGACCGACCTCGTCCTCCTCGATCACCGCGCCGCGGGCTACGTGGACCCGCTCCGGAACCGGCTCCTCGACGAGTTCCGGCGTGTACTGCCGGAGGGGGGCGCCGACGCGGCCGCTTCCCTGTTCCTGGTGCGAAGCGAGGGGCTCGACGACGGCGGTCGCACGCTCCTCTTCGCGGCGGCGCGGGCCGTCCTCCGCGCCGACGGTCCTCCGCTCTCCGAGCAGCTTCGCGCTCTGAGGGCGCCGCGCCGCCACCTCCCGCGGTTCGCGCCGACCCCACTGCCGGCGGACCTCCTGCCGGGGCCGCCCCTGCCGCTCGACACCGGGGAACTCCTCTTCGACAACGGGCTCGGTGGCTTCACCCCTCACGGCCGGGAATACGTGATCCGTCTCGGGGAGGGGCAGCGGACGCCCGCCCCGTGGGTCAACGTCGTCGGTCGCCCCGGTTTCGGCTTCCTCGTCTCGGAGTCGGGCAGCGGCGCGACGTGGGCGGTGAACAGCGGGGAGAACCGGCTGACGCCGTGGTCGAACGATCCGGTGTCGGACCCCGCCGGCGAGGCCCTCTATCTCCGGGACGAGGAGAGCGCGCGAGTGTGGAGCCCCGCGCCGGGTCCGGCCCCCGGCCGGGGCCCCGTCGAGATACGGCATGGCGCGGGGTACAGCGTCTTCCGGCGCCGATCCGAGGGGCTCGATCAGGAACTTCGCGTCTTCGCGGAGTTCGACGACCCGGTGAAGTTCTGGACCCTGCGCCTCACGAACCGCCTCGATCGCCCGCGGCGGATCACCGTGACCTTCTACGTGGAGTGGGTCCTGGGCCCGGACCGTCAGGGGTCGCAGCAGTACATCGTCCCGGAGTTCGACCGGGAGAGCGGCGCGCTCCTCGCCCGCAACCCCTTCAGCATGGAGTTCGGGGAGCGCGTGGCCTTCGCCGCGGCGAGCCGCGATCTGCACGGGCTCACGGCGGATCGCGCCGAGTTCCTCGGAGTCCGCGGCGATCGCGCCCGCCCCGCGGGCCTGCTCCGGGTGGGCCTTTCGGGTCGCGTGGAGGCAGGGGTCGACGCCTGCGCCGCCCTCCAGGTCCACCTCGACATCCCCGGGGAGGCCACGACGGAGTGCCACTTCCTGCTCGGGCAGGGCCGCGACCGCGCGGAGGCCGTCGCCCTCGCGCGGCGCTACCGGGACCCCGGTGCCGCCCGCGCCGCGTGGCACGGGACGCGCGAGGGGTTCGACCGACTGCTCGACACCGTCCAGGTTTCCACCCCCGATCCCGCGCTCGATCTGATGCTGAACCGGTGGTTCCTGTACGAGACCGTCTCCGCGCGCGTCTTCGGCCGCACCGGCTTCTACCAGTCGAGCGGGGCCTTCGGCTTCCGGGACCAGCTTCAGGACGTGCTGGCGCTCCTCTTCGCCGCGCCGAAGGTCGCCCGGGCCCATCTCCTCGAGGCGGCCCGGCACCAGTTCGAGGAGGGCGATGTCCTCCACTGGTGGCATCCGCCCTCCGGGCGCGGAGTCCGCACCCGCTGCTCGGACGACCTCCTGTGGCTCCCGTACACCGTGGCCGCCTACGTCTCCTCGACCGGGGACCGGGCGGTGCTTGACGAACTCCTTCCGTACCTTGCCGCCCCCCCGCTCCGGGAGGACGAGGACGAGCGCTACGAGTGGTTCCGGCCGGGCCACGTCTCCGACGACCTCTACGGTCACTGCCTGCGCGCCCTGGAGCACGGGTGGCGCCCCGGCCCGCACGGTCTGCCGCTCATGGGGACCGGCGACTGGAACGACGGGATGAACCGGCTCGGCCGGAAGGGCGTCGGGGAGAGCGTCTGGCTCGCGTGGTTCCTGATCGCGACCCTCCGCGACTTCGCGGCGGTGGCGCGGGAACGGGGCGACCACCGGCGGGCGGACGGGTTCGAGGAACGCGCCCGCGGACTCGCCCGCACCGTGGAGGAGACGGCGTGGGACGGCGAGTGGTACCTCCGGGCCTTCACCGACGAGGGCGAGCCGGTCGGTACGGCGGCGGCACTCGTCTGCCGGATCGACGCGATCTCCCAGGCCTGGGCGGCGATCTCCGGCTCCGGCGACCCGGACCGACGACCGGCTGGTGCTCCTCCTCGCCCCGCCGTTCGACCGGCTCTCCGGGGACGTGGGCTACATCCGCGCCTATCCGCCCGGCATCCGCGAGAATGGAGGGCAGTACACGCACGCCGCGGCCTGGGTGGGCTTCGCGCACGCCTCGCTCGGCGACGGGGACCTCGCGGCCCGGATCCTCAGCTTCCTGAACCCCCTGCGGCGTACCCGCACCGCCGAGACCGTCCGTCTCTACCGCGTCGAGCCCTACGTCCTCGCCGGGGACATCGCCGGGGTTCCGCCGCACCGGGGCCGCGGCGGCTGGACCTGGTACACGGGGTCGGCCGCGTGGACCTACCGCCTCGGGCTGGAGGCCGTGCTCGGCGTCCGGCTCTGCGGTGGGAAGCTCCACGTCGACCCCTGCATCCCGGCGACGTGGCGCGAGTATCGCGTCACGATCCGCGCCGGCTCGGCACGGTACGAGGTCTCCGTCCGCAACCCCGAGGGCGTGTGCCGGGGCGTTTCGGAACTGCGGCTCGACGGCGCGATTCGGGACGATCCCCTGATCCCCCTGGCCGACGACGGACGGTTCCATCTCGTCGAAGTCAGGTTGGGTGCGGCGCCCGAGGCCTCTCTCGAGGATGTTGGCGGGCGAAGGCGTACGTGTTACCAATCTGGAGATGAGTAACACCAAGGGCCTGATCGCCCTCCGTCGCTTCAGCGTCTCCATGGCCGGCCGCCTCACCGACCGGCTCGACGCCGTGGTGCGGGAGGAGGGCTTCGCGAGCCGCTCCCAGGCCCTCGCCGAGATGGTCCGGGCGCACCTCGTGGAGCGGGAGGGCGGCGAAGACGACCGCGAGATCGCCGGCAGCATCACGCTCGTGTACGACCATCACCGCCGGAACATCCAGTCGCTGCTCACCGAGATCCAGCACGACCACGGCGACCTCATCGCGGCGACGATGCATGTCCACCTCGACCACCGCAACTGCCTCGAGGTCCTCGCGGTCCGCGGGAAGGCTCGCGCGATCCGGAAGATGGCCGACCGGCTCGTGGCCGCGCGCGGCGTGAAGCACGGCCGGCTGACCGTGACCACCACCGGCCGCGACTTCCCGGCCTGAGCGGCGGAGACCCCCATGCACATCCCCGACGGCTTTCTCGACGTAAAGACCGCCGCGGCGGGCTTCGTGCTCGCCGGCGCGGCCCTCGGGCTGGCGCTCCGCTCGGCGCGCCGGGCCCTGCCCCCGGAACGCGTGCCGCTCCTCGGACTCGCCGCGGCCTTCCTCTTCGCCGCCCAGATGCTGAACTTCCCGGTGGCCGGGGGGACCTCGGGCCACCTGCTCGGGGCGACCCTCGCCGCGGTGCTGCTGGGGCCGGGCGCCGCCGCGGTGGCGATGGCCTCGGTGCTCACGCTCCAGTGCCTCCTCTTCGCCGACGGCGGCCTCACCGCGCTCGGCGCGAACCTCCTGAACATGGCGGTCATCGCGCCCGCCGTCGGGTATGCGGCCTACTCCCTCGCGTTTCGGGCGGCCGGGCGGACCCCCCGCGCGTGCCTCTTCGCCGCGGCCTGGGGGGCATGGTGCTCGACGGTCGTCGCGGCACTCTGCGCCGCCGGTCAGCTCTCTCTCTCCGGCCTCGCCCCCGCCGGCGTCGTCTTCCCGGCCATGGCCCTGGTCCACATGCTGATCGGCCTCTTCGAAGCGGCGATCACCGCGCTCGTCCTCGCCGCGGTGATGAAGGCCCGTCCCGATCTCCTCACCGGCGGGGAGGAGGCCCCCCCGGCGCGCGCCGCCGGGCTCGTGCCGATCGGGCTCTGCGTCGCCGCGGCGCTCGCCCTCTTCGTGGCGCCCTTCGCCTGCGGCTGGCCGGACGGTCTCGAGCACGTCGCCGAGCGACTCGGCTTCGCGATGCGGGCGGCGGAGATCACCGCCCTCCCCGCCCCGCTCCCGGACTACGCGATCCCGGGACTCGACCCGGCGGTCCTCTCCGCCGCCCTCGCCGGTCTCGCCGGCACCGCGGCGGCCTTTCTCGCCTCGTGGCTCTTCGCGCGGGCGCTCGCGCCGAGACCGCGCGTCGAGGGGTCCGGCCGCGCATGACACCCGCCGTCGTCGCGCGCGCCGGCCCGCTCCACCGCCTGCCGGCCGGCCTCAAGCTCGCGGCGGCGACCGCGGGGGTGGTCGGACTCGCGTTCGCGCCACGCGACGCCTTCGCGGTCTTCGGCGGGGGCGCGGCAGTCGTGGTCCTGCTCGTCCTCCTCTCCCGGGTCCCGCCGGGGCGGTTTCTCCGGCGGCTCCTCCTCGTGGAGCCCTTCGCGGCGGGGGCGGCGCTGCTCGCACTGTTCCCCCCGGGGGGGCTCCTCTGGTTCCTCGGCCTCCTCGCGAGGACGACGCTCTGCCTCGCGCTCCTCATCCTCCTGACGTTGACCACGCGGTTCACCGACCTCCTCGGCGTACTCCGGCGGATCCGTCTCCCCCGGCTCTTCGTGACGACGCTGGCCCTGGCGCACCGCTATCTCTTCGTGCTCGCCGAGGAAGCCGCGCGGCTCCGCCGGGCCCGGAAGAGCCGGACCTTCTCGCGGCGGCGCGGGGCCGCGTGGCGCGGCTCGGCCGCCGTGGCGGCCGGTCTCTTCATCCGCTCCTTCGACCGCGCCGAGAGGGTCCACCGGGCCATGCGGGCGCGGGGGCTTCCGGAGTGAGCGGGCCGCCGGCCATCGAGGTCGAGAATCTCCGGTATCGCTATCCGGACGGGCTGGAGGCGCTGCGCGGCGTCTCCTTCTCCGTGGCCGGGGGCGAGCGCGTGGGGCTCGTGGGACCGAACGGAGCGGGAAAGTCCACCCTGCTCCTCCACCTGAACGGCCTCCTGCCCGCGCGCCTTCCGGGAGAGGCGGCCGTCCGGGTCCTCGGGACGCCTCTCACGCCGGCGACGGCTCTCGCGGTCCGCGCGCGGGTGGGACTCCTCTTCGCCGAGGCCGACGACCAACTCTTCTGCCCCACGGTGGGCGAGGACGTTTCGTTCGGCCCGGCACAGCTCGGCCTCTCCCGGGCGGAGGTCGCGGCGAGGGTCTCCCGGGCGCTCGCCGCCGTCGGCCTCGCGGGATTCGACGACCGCCCGCCCCACCGCCTGAGCGCGGGGGAGAAACGCCGGGCCTGCCTCGCGGGGCTCCTCGCCCTCGACCCGGCGGTGCTGGCGCTCGACGAGCCGACGCAGAGCCTCGACCCTCGCGGCCGGCGCGAGCTGGCCACGCTGCTCACGGGCCTTCCGGTGGCCCTCCTGATCGCCTCGCACGACCTCGGGTTCGTCCTCGCCGTCTGCCGGCGCGTGGTGGTGCTCGACGCGGGGCGGATCGTCGCCGACGGCCCGGCGGCCGACATCCTGGCCGACGAGCCGCTCATGCTGGCGCATGGCCTCGAAAGCCCCCCGCCCTGGTCCGTCCAAGGCAGGAAGAATTACTCAGAGTAAATCTTCCCGGGTTTCAGAGCGCGAGGACGCCGTCCTGGGTGCCGAAGGGGTTGGCCGCCAGGGCGTCGGGGGCCTCGTCATTCCGCCAGCGGTCCCCGCCGAGGAAGTAGCGGAAGCGGTACGACTTCCCGGTGGGGAGCACGAGCGACGCCGACAACTGCCCGTCCTTGCGCCGGACGAGCGGGGTCTTCTGCTTGTCCCATTCGTTGAAGTCGCCCACGAGGAACGCGCGTTCGAGACCGTCGGCCGCCAGGCTGAAGGTCACGCGACAGGAGCGCCCGCCGCGGAGTGGTGTCTTGCGAATCATGTCTGGTCCTCCATTTGGTGCGGAAACCCCGGATGATACCAATCTCTGGGGTCAGACTGCCTCTTTACCGTGAATCCCCGGTCAGGGCTGAGAGAATCCTCCTTCCGGGGCCAGTCTCGACGCATCACGCCCGACCTTCGCAGACTGCGGTCCGCCGAGGCGCAGTCTGACCCGTCGGGCAGGAATCACGCGAGCCCGGGAATCCGGGCCGCCGACCGGGTGCAGCGACGATCTCAAGGACGCGCGACGCGTCTCAGCACATCGTAGTGTTCGGCCCCCTCGAAGCCGAGCCGGCGGTAGATGGAGGGCCAGATCCGGCCCGTGGTCCCGGCCCGCTCCGCGGCGTCCGGCAGCACGGCGGCAAGCGCGCGCTCCACGGCCCGACCGTATTCCCGGGGGCCGGCTTCCCAGAGGATCCGGGCGTGGCGCATCGCCTCCGCGGCAAGCACCCGCCGTCGTTCCGGGGTCAGTTCGCCCCGCCAGACGAGGGTGGCGAGAACCTCCGCGGCGAGAAGCCCGCGCTCGCGCAAGCTCTCCCCGATGCTCCGGACATAGATGCTGCGGGGGTTCACGAGGCGGTGGACCGCCGCCACCTCCGGCCGGACCGCGACTCGAGCGCCGGCGCGGAGCATGGCGTAGACGAGGCGGCTGTCCTGGAGACGTCGCCGGGCAGGCTCCCATCCTCCGGCGGCGACGACGGCCTCGCGCCGCCACAGGTTCGAGGAGGTAATGCCCATCCGACCCATTGCGAGTTCCACCCACCAGTCGGCGGACTCCGGCCGCCCCTGCACCCGGCCGG
>JALOQY010000137.1 GCA_025459285.1 Planctomycetota bacterium
TCGTGCCGTAGCCGGTCAGCACGAGGATCATGACGTCGGGATAGTCCGACAGGACGCGCTGAATGAAGTCGCGACCGTCCATGCGCGGCATGCGGAGGTCGGTGACGATGACTTCAGGCCGGACCTCGGCGAACCGCGCGAGCGCCTCCTCGCCGCCGGTGGCGGTGACCACCGCGTAGCCGCTCCGCTCGAGAACGCGCGAGAGGAGAGAGGGGACGTGCTGGTCGTCATCCACGATGAGGATGCGGGGGTTGTCCACGTGAGCGCTCCCGGGGCCGCAACCGGCCGATGTCCTTTTCCCGAAACATCGGGAGACCGGGAGGAGGGACTTGAGAAGCAAGTGACGCACCCGGTGGACATGCGGGCTAGGGAGCGTGTGCCGTCCCGGCCGGACGTCGCCGTGGGCTTCCACCGGCGCGGGGGCTCACGGCGACCGGCTGCCGGCGCGGTCACGGGAGGGGCAGAGGGTCGATGTCGCCGAGCTCGGACCAGAAGGTGGTGCGGTCGCGGCCCCGGGCCTTGGCGGCATAGAGTGCCCGGTCCGAAGCCGAAAGGAGCGCTTCGAGACCCCGGGCATCCTGGGGGAAGAACGCCACGCCGGCGGAGAAGGTCAGGACATGCCCGGCGCCCGCTTCTGGCCCCCTGACCGGGCTCTGGCACAGGCGATCCCGGAGGCGCGCGAAAATGTGGCGCGCGGGTTCCTCGGGAAGCTCGGGAAGGAAGACGGCGAATTCGTCGCCCCCGCGCCGCAGCAGGGTGTCGCTGTCGCGGAAGGTCTCCTTGAGAACCCGGGCGAAGACCTGCAGGGCCCGGTCGCCGAAGGCGTGACCGTACGTGTCGTTCACGGCCTTGAAGTGGTCGAGGTCGAGGTATGCCACGGCGAGGTTGCGGTGGTACCGCCTCGCGCGATTGAACTCCTGCACTCCCGTGCGCCGGAGCTGGCGCTGGTTGTAGAGCCCGGTCAAGTCATCGAGGATCGAGAGGCTGCGCAGACGACGGAACCTGAAAGCCGTGAGGATCGAGATGGTCGCCTGGTCCACGAGAGGCGCGACGGCCTTGAGGTCGACTTCTCTGAAGGGCTCGCCGGAGTGCTTGTCGGCAAGGCAGAACACGCCGACCAGCCGCCGCCCGGCGATGAGTGGGAGGAGGAGACAGGAGTGTGTCGCGTATGGTCCGCGATTGGAGTGGGACCGGTAGGGCGATGTCTCGATGTCGGGGACGAGGAGTGGCTCGGCCCGGACCGCCGCGAGACCGGACAGCCGATGGCCCAGCGGGTTGGCGGTGTCGATGGTAGGACCGGCCGGAAGGCCGATGGCTCTCAGGACAACCAATTCGCGGCGGCGGCGACGGTAGAGGAGCAGGGAGACGCGGCGGGCTCCCGTGCGGCGCGCTCCGATGTGAACGAGCCGGTCGAAGATCTCGCGAAGGTGCGGCGAGCCTCGCTGGAGCTCCGCGAGATCGGAGAGCAAGTCGCCGGGATCGCCGGCCGGAAGCATCGTCGAGCCGGCGTGTTCACGGGTTGCCGGGGCCGGCGTTCGCGCCGCGGGCGCTTCCAGGAGGCCCCGGATTCGCGCGAGGAGTTCATCCGGGAGGTAGGGCTCCGCAAGGATGTCATCCGCTCCGGCGTCCCGGAGATCATCCCCTCCGGCTCCGACGCGGGAGGGGCCGGTCAACAGGACGAGGGGCGGTCGGGGCAGTTCCTTGATGGCCCGGACCGCGGCCGCTTCGCGGCGGGGGACGGTGCGGGCAGACAGGAGCACGAGTCGCGGTCGGGAACCCTCCGGGCGGGCCAGGGCGGCGAGGACACTGGACTCGACGGCGACGACGTACCCGTGTGCCTCGAGGAGGCGGGGAAATGGAAC
Source organism: Planctomycetota bacterium (assembly GCA_025459285.1). Classification (GTDB taxonomy): domain Bacteria; phylum Planctomycetota; class JAJSAM01; order JAJSAM01; family JAJSAM01; genus Prado167. The sequence goes on from JALOQY010000137.1 coordinate 1,863, forward strand.
CGCCGCGGAGTCGACGAGAAGGACGTCCGGGGCGGGGACAGGCGTCGTCACGGCGCTTCCTCCCGCTGGAGCCTGGCCCCGTCGGCGATGTCCGCGAAGACGGCGACGAGGAAGGGGTTGAACTGGCTGCCGGAACAGGAACGGATCCGGCGGAGGGCCTCCTCCCGGGGAAGGGCGTCGCGGTAGGGGCGGGGCGAGGTCATGGCATCGAACGCGTCCGCGAGGGAGACGATCTGCGTGAGGAAGGGGATCCGGTCGGCGGCGAGGCGCTCGGGGTAACCCGTGCCGTCCCAGCGCTCATGATGGTGGCGGATGATCCTCTTGGCGGCTTCCTGACGTTCCACCGAACGGAGGATCTGGTGGCCGATGTCAGGGTGCTTGCGCATCGCACCCATCTCGGTCTCGTCGAGCCGGCCGGGTTTCCGCAGGATCGCGTCCTCGATGCCCACTTTTCCGACGTCGTGGAGTCGGGCGCCGATCTCCAGGGCCGCGCGATCTTCGGTGGGAAGACTGAGGGCCTCGGCCATGCGCCGGGCCCAGTTGCTGACACGCTCCGAGTGACGTTCGAGGTACGCGTCACGCGCCTCCATGGCGGTGACCAGGGCCATGAGGACTCCGATCCACCGCGCCTCGTTGCTCTCGAACAGATGAGCGCTCTCCAGGGCCACGCCCAGATCGTGGGCGATGAGGGACAGCAGGTTCTGCTCCTCGGGGGCGAACGTCTCGGCTCCGGGCGGTCGTCCGACGGCGAGCAATCCGGCGGCGGCGTCCTTCCCGCGGATGGGGACGACGAGGAGGGGGCCGTCCCCGAGGATCTCGCGTTCGTGACGCGAGAGGCGCGTGTCTTCGCGCGCCGAGTCGAGGCGGAAGGAGGTGCCCCCGCCGAGGGCGCGCCCGAGGAGCCCGGCGTCGGCCGGCAGGGCGTCACCGGGCGCCCGTCGGGCGCCGGCGCCCGCGAGAGCGCGGACGTTCAGTGTGCGCCCCTCGGGATCGTGGAGGAACGCCGCGGCATCCACGCCCATCTTGTCGCGCACAAGGCGGCAGGCGAGTTGCAGCAGCTCCGGAGCCTCGTGCACGAGAGAGGTCATCTGCGTGATCTCGCGGAGTATCTCCATGTCGCGAAGTCGCCGGGCCAGAGCTCCGTGGGCTGCGGTGAGGTCGGTTTCCGTCTCCTGCACGCGGAGGGCAAGACGTTCGCGGTGCTGGTGGAGTTCGGCGTTCTTCACGCGGAGTTCCTCGACCAGGCGCATGTTCTCCAGGGTCAGGCGGCGGTTCTCGAGGATCCGGGAGATCTTGGCGGCGAGATCGAGGAACGAGAACGGCTTCTCGATGTAGTCGGAGATACCGTCGTGGAACGCCTGGACGGCCGTCTCCCGCGATGAGTAGGCGGTCATGAGCACGACCGGAAGGTCGGGGTGCGCCGCGCGCGCGCCGCGGGCGAGCGAGAGACCGTCGAGTCCGGGCATCCGGAGGTCCGTCAGGAGCAGGTCGGGGGGACGGGCGAGAGTCGCGGCCAGGGCCTCGTTCCCGTCCGTGCATACTTCCACGCGGTAGCCTTCCCGCGCGAGCTGTCTCTCGAGCAGGCTTCCGATCTTGGGTTCGTCATCGGCCACCAGGATCCGCGGCCCTTCGTCCATCCTGTCTCCTACCCGGGACGGGGGATGTCCCCTTCCGGCTGGCTCCGGCGAAGCGGGAGCCACACGGTCAGGACCGTCCCGTCGCCCGGCGCACTACGGAGATCGACGGTGCCTCCGTGCATCCGGATGATCTCGCTGGCGGTGGTGCCTTCGAGACCGACCTCTCCGGCGAAGATGCTCGTGAACGGTTCGGCGTGACCCGCGATTTCCGCGCGGGAAAGGAGCAGCTCCCGCACGGTGTACTTCACCACGATACCCGGAGCGGGCGGTCCGGCCGACATCGAAGTGGCCACGCTCATCGGGAGGCGCGGACCGCGGACTGCACAAAGCCCGGCGTAGATCCCGAACGCCTCGGCAAGCTTGCCTTCGTCCGCGGACAGGGGCGCCAGTTCCCCGAAGGTGGTTTCGACACCGGAGAGCCCCGGATACGAGGGCTCGAGACCCTGCCGGACAGCATGGTTCACGTCGCCGTCGGGGCGCGGGGCAAAGTCCCTGCGCCGGGAGAAAGCGAGCAGTTCGTCCGCAACGTCATGGATGCGGGTGATTTCCTGCTGGAACTCGGCAGCGTCGGAGACGGTGCCGTCGGACAACAGGAGTTTCAGGATCTGCAGGGGGTTGTTGATCGCGTGGGCCACGCCTCCGGACAGCCTCTCGAGTTCCCGCTCCACCGCGCGGGGCGGCCGGGCGTCGGGCGGGGCTTGGCGAGCCGGCAGCCGTTCCAGCCCGCGGCGGACGAGGTCGAGGAACTCGCCGAGGTAGAAGGGCTCGAGCAGGTAGGCGTCGGCGCCCTTTGCCAGCGCCTTGACCGCCAGCTCCCGCCGTTCGGGGGGGAACGAGGCGAGGATGAAGAGCGGGGGGCGCCGCTCCCGGAAGAAGCGAAGGACGTCGAGGTCGCGCTCGTCGAGCGTGGCCAGCGAGAGCACCACGGCGTCGGCGGGGGTGGAGGTGAGGCGGGAGACGGCGGAGAAGACGTCGGGCGCCGTGGTGACGAGGATGCCCTCGTGCGAAAGGGCGTCCTCCATAGCCCGCGCCGTGGGCCCGGCGGGTACGAGCAGGAGGACGCGCCGAGCCTGGGGCGTCCCTTCGGTCATGGTCCGAGACTCTCCTGTGCAATCCGTTTGAAGCAAACCGGGTGCCGCAGGCGAGGCGCGGGGGCCGTCGGCGCCCTTCCGGCCCGGACCGGCAGACTTGCGACGAGCGTCACGGGCAACCCGCGTCGATTCGGTTGGACGTGCACCGAGGCCGTCGAGCGGCGCGATGGACACCCGCGGGCGAAGATACCCTCGGACCGGCCTCGGACGAAGAGGCGCTGGCAGCGCGATGGTGCAAACGCTCATGCGCGCTGAAGCCCCTTGGCGACGGGCTGCCGGCGACCGGCGAGAAGACCGGGGGCGACGGGACTCTCATTATTGGCCTTCCTCCCATCCGGAGGGAGAATGGGTGTTTCGGAGGCGCCATGGACATCCTGCTCGCGGACGACGAGAAGGCGATCGCCGTGACACTGAAGGACGATCTGGAGCAGTGCGGCCATCTGGTTACGGTGGCCGCCGATGGCCTTGCCGCCAAGGCGGCCCTGGAGTCGCGGCGGTTCGACGTGCTGATCTCGGACATCAAGATGCCGGGCCTCGACGGGATGGAACTGCTGCCGATCGCCAAGCGGCTCCATCCGGAGATCGAAGTGATCATGATTACAGGTTACGGGACGATCGAGTCGGCCGTCCAGGCCATGAAGAAGGGGGCGTTCGAGTATCTCCTCAAGCCCTTCTACAACGAGGAGATCGTCCACCACCTGCGTCGTATCGCGGAACTGCGGGACCTCCGGCGGGAGAACGTCGAGCTGCGCGAGGAACTCTCCGGCCGATACCGGTTCGAGAACATCATCGGACGGTCGAAGGCCATGCAGGAGGTGTTCCGCCTGATCCGCACCGTGGCCCCGTCCGAATCGAACGTGCTGATCGAGGGGGCCTCGGGTACGGGCAAGGAGCTGATCGCGAAGGCCATCCACCACAACTCGCTGCGGCGAAATGGTCCCTTCGTCGCGTTCTCGTGCGCCGAGATGACACCCACGCTCCTCGAAGACTCTCTCTTCGGCCACGAGCGCGGCGCTTTCACGGACGCCAAGGACCGGCGCAAGGGGCTTTTCGAGCGGGCTCAGGGCGGCACGCTCTTCCTCGACGAGATCGATGATACCCCGATGAGCGTGCAGGTGAAGCTCCTGCGCGTGCTGCAGGAGCGGCAGATCGAGCGCCTCGGGGGGGAGGAAACGGTGCCCATCGACGTTCGTCTCGTCGCGGCGACCAAGGTCGACCTGGGCCAGTCGGTGGTCGACGGCGAGTTCCGCCCGGACCTCTACTATCGACTGAACGTGGTGCCACTCCGGCTGCCTCCTCTCCGCGACCGCGAGGGGGACGTCCGGCTTCTCGTCCTCCACTTTCTGGCGCGCTACGGTGGCGACCGGAACTACACCGTGCCCGAGGACGTCCTCGAAAAGATGGAGCGGTACTCCTGGCCGGGAAACGTCCGGCAGCTGGAGAACGCGGTCGAGCGAGCCATCGCGCTGGCGGGGGAGTCCCTCGTCCTCAAGGAGAGTCACCTTCTCGCGGACCAGTCCCGGCAAGCGTCGCCGGGCGAGGCCGATCTCATCCGGACTCTGGAGGAGGCCCGGCGCGACGCGGAGATCAAGACGATCCGCGCGGTCCTCACGCACACCGGGGGGCATAAGGCAGAAGCCGCCAAGATCCTCGGCGTCTCGCGGAAGAACCTCTGGGAGAAGATGAAGGACTACGGCCTCGAGGGCTAGCCGCCCGTCGGCGTGGGCCCTCATGCGCGCGGAAGCCCGTCGGCGACGGGCTGCTGGCCGGGGACGTTCTCAGCAATACGACCCGTTGCCCCGACGGGCTGCTACGCTGTGGCGGTGAAGGCGCTCTTCGTCTCCGACGTGCACCTGAGCCCCGCCGCCCCGGCGGAGTTCCGGTCGTTCCTCCGGTTCCTCGATGAGACCGTTCCGGGGGTCGACCGGCTCTACGTGCTGGGGGACCTCTTCGACATCTGGGTGGGGCCGAGGCAGGCCCTGCTGCCGTGCTTCGATCGCGTGCTCTCCCGATTCCGGGACCTCCGCGAGCGGGGCACGCGGATGGGCTTCGTGCGGGGCAACCGCGACTTCCTTCTCGCCGGCCCCTGCGCCAGGGACGCGGGGCTCGAGGTCCTGCCGGACCGCGCTGACGTGGAGATCGCCGGGCGGCGCCTGATCCTCACCCACGGCGATCTCCTCTGCACCCGCGACCGGGCCTACCACCGGATGCGGCGGGTGATCCGGAGTGGTCCGGCCCGCGCGGCGATGAGGCGTCTTCCCCTGGGCCTGGCTCTGCGCCTTGCGCGCGGGTTCCGCTGGGCCAGCGTGGCGGAGGTCGCGAGGAAGAGCGATTACCGGATGGGTCTCGACCTCGCCGAGGCCCGTGCGTGGCTCGAAGGGGGTGCGGACGCGATCATCTGCGGCCATGTCCACCGGGGCGAACGGTACCGTTTCCGCTTCGAGGGCAGGACCGCGGATCTCATCTCACTGCCGGCGTGGGACCGGTCGCCGGGCTACGCGGAACTCTCGGACGCCGGCCTCTCCCTGCGCTCCGCGAGTCCCTCTCCGCCCGCCGCTGGCAGCCTGCCGGGGTAAGGGGTCGCACCGCGGGGGGTCGTCCCTGGCCCCGACAGGCGGCCATACCTTCGGATTTCGCGGGCATCAGGCCCGGTGTCTCCATTTGTGGGCTTTTGACGCGACCGGTAGCTACACTGCTGGTTTGCACTCCATTCGGCGGCCAGGTCCATGACGGAGAGAACGGTCATCGCGATCGACGGGCCGGCGGGTTCCGGCAAGAGCACGGTGGCCCGCCGCGTGGCCGCGCACCTCGGCTACCGGTATCTGGACACGGGCGCGATGTACCGGGCGATCGCCCTTCTGGCGCTCCGGCAGGGGGTGCCGCTCTCCGACGAACGCGCGCTGTCGGCCCTGGCCCGGGAGGCGCGGATACGCCTCGACGGCGACCGGGTGTTCCTCGGAGAGGACGACGTGACGGCCGAAATCCGGGGGCGGGAGGTCACGCGGTCCGTCTCGCCGGTCGCCACGGTTTCGGGTGTGAGGAGGACGGTGGTCGAGCGACAACGGGTGGCATGGCCTGGCGAGGCGCTCGTGGTGGAGGGACGGGATATCGGCTCGGTCGTGTTCCCGGACGCGACGCTGAAGGTCTACCTGACGGCCAGCCCTCTCGCCCGGGCCCGCAGGCGGGCCCGCCAGGACGGCCGGCCCGTGCGGGAGGTGCTCGCGGAGATCCTCGAGAGGGACGCGCGCGACGAAGGGCGGAGGGATTCGCCCCTGTGCCGGGCGGAGGGCGCCCTGGTGCTCGACACGACGGGTTTGAGCATCGACAGGGTGGTGGCGATGCTCGTGAGGTGGATCCGGGGGGCGCTCGCGGAATGAAGGACATCGTCTACCGGTTCATCGAGTGGGCATCGCGGGTCTGGGTGCTGGCCTGGTTCGATTTTCGATCCCTCGGGCGCGGGAACGTGCCTCGGACGGGCGCGGCGATCCTGGCCTGCACCCACCAGAGCTTCCTGGACCCGATCATGGTTGCGGCGGCAGTCGACCGGGTGGTGAAGTTCGTGGCCCGGAGCACGCTGTTCGTGCACCGGGGCTTCGGTCGGCTGATCGGGGCGCTGGGGGCGATGACCTTCGACCGCGAGAGCGGCGGCACGGGCGAGCTGCGTCAGGTTCTGCGCGCGCTCGAGGACGGGCATGCCCTGGTGTTCTTCCCCGAGGGGACGCGCTCGCCGGACGGCGAGATCGGCTCGCTCAAGGCGGGCGTGGCCGTCCTCGCGTGCCGCTCCGGGGCCGCGGTCGTTCCGGTGGCGGTCGAGGGGACGTTCCGCTGCTGGCCCCGGTCGAAGAAGTTCTTCCGTCCGGGGCGCGTGCGGGTGGTGTACGGTGAACCGGTCCGTTACGACCGGACGATGGAGCGTGACGAGGTCCTGCGGGATCTCGATCGAAGGATCCGAGCCGCGTGGGACGCGGCCCGGAGTCTCTGCTGAGCGCGGCGTCGTCACCTCCCGCGGTGGGAGGGCGCGGCGCTCGGAAACAGGGCCGGGGCGTGTCACGGCCCCCCGCGGTGGGGGGCGCGCCGAGGCCACGAAAGAACAGGATCAGATGAAGAAGGCGAAAGACGTAATCCGGAAGTACGACCTGGCCGAGGACGATCTCGAGGCGAAGGTGAAGGAGGCGATGGGAGCGGGGGAGACGCCCATCGATTCCGTCTACGAGGACTCGGTCCGCAACTTCGAGGTCGATTCGATCCTCAAGGGGCGGATCCTCGACGTCATCAACGACGATGTGATCGTGGACATCGGGTACAAGTCCGAGGGCATCATCAGCATCAACGAGTTCGAAGACCCCAGCGCGATCGACCCCGGCGACGACGTGGAAGTCCTCCTCGAGTCCGTGGAGGACGAGATGGGGGAGGTCGTGCTGAGCAAGAAGAAGGCCGACCGCCAGCGCGGCTGGGAGAAGATCGTCTCCGAGAAGAAGGAAGGAGACATCGTCGAGGGGAAGGTGATCCGCAAGATCAAGGGCGGGTTGCTGGTGGATATCGGCGTTCCCGTGTTCCTGCCGGCGTCGCAGGTCTCCATCCGCCGCGCGGGCGACATCGCCGACCAGATCGGGAAGGAAGTGAAGGCGAAGATCATCAAGATCGACGAGTCGAGGATGAACATCGTCATCTCGCGCCGGAAGCTCCTGGAGGAAGAGCGCGAGATCCAGAAGAAGCGGATCCTCGACGAGATCAAGGAAGGCGAGGTCAAGCGCGGCACCGTCAAGAACATCGCCGACTTCGGAGCATTCGTGGACCTCGGCGGCATCGACGGGCTCCTGCACATCACCGACATCTCCTGGGGCCGCATCAACCACCCCTCGGACGTGTTGAGCATCGACGACGAACTGGATGTGAAGGTGCTCAAGGTCGACCGGGAGCGCGAGCGGATCGCGCTCGGTCTCCGGCAGCTCACTCCGTCCCCGTGGAAGAACGTGGACGAGAAGTACCCCATCGGCACGCACCTCGTCGGCGAGGTGGTGAACATCATGTCCTACGGCGTCTTCGTGAAAGTGGAGGAGGGCCTCGAAGGACTCGTCCACATCTCCGAGATGTCCTGGACCCGCCGGATCAACCATCCCTCCGAGGTCGTCAAGGCCGGGGACCGGGTCGAGGTCGTCGTCCTCGACATCAACAAGGAGAAGAAGGAACTCAGCCTCGGCATGAAGCAGGTCGAGGTGAACCCCTGGATGCTCGTGGAGGAGAAGTACCCGCCGGGAACCCACGTGACCGGCCGGGTCCGCAACCTCACGAACTTCGGGGCCTTCGTGGAGATCGAGGAAGGCATCGACGGCCTGCTGCATGTCTCGGACATGTCCTGGACGAAGAAGGTCGCCCATCCCTCCGAGGTTCTGACGAAAGGCGACGTGGTGAAGGCCGTGGTGCTCTCGGTGGACCAGGAGAAGAAGCGCATCGCCCTGGGGATGAAGCAACTCGACGAAGATCCGTGGCAGACCGTGATCCCGTACAAGTACAAGATCGGGACCCGCGCGGTGGGCACGGTGACCAAGCTCACGAACTTCGGCGTCTTCGTGGCGCTGGAGGAACATCTCGAGGGGCTGCTGCACATCTCCGAACTCACCGACCGCAAGATCGCCGACCCCGAGGAGGTCGTTTCCGTCGGGGACCGCATCGAGGTTCGCGTGCTGCGCGTGGATCCCGATGAGCGGAAGATCGGCCTTTCCATGGTGAAGCGCGTCGATGCCGACGCGCCGGCGGAGCCGGAAGCGGCGACCGACGGCGGGACGGATGCGTGACGTGACCCCGGTATGACGGGGGTCATGTCCCATCACCGCATGATCCGGACGCTGCTGGCGTCGGCGCTGGCCGCTCTCGCGGCCTGCGCCTCGCGGGGCCTGGGCGACGAAGAGATGATCGCCCAGGCCCCGGTCGTGAACGCCGCCAGCGCCGGCCGGACGGGCGAGGTCGAGGCCCGGACGGCGCGGGACGCGGCGCGCGAAGCCTACGTCCGGGGCGACGACCGCGAGTGTCTCCGGATCGTCCGCGAGGCCCTCGCCTCGGGTGCCCCGGAGCCCGTCGCCTCGGAGTTGCGGGCGCTGCGCTACGAGGCGCGGCGCCGCCTCCTTTCGCGCGAGGTGATGGAGGCGCGAGTGGTGCCGCGGCGGGACTTCGTGGTTTTCGGCGAGGACATCGTGCTCGACCTCTCCCTCCGCAATGCGACCCCGGACGCGTTGAACGTGCCGGTTTCCGACTCCGGCGCGTCGGACGCGGTGTTCGTCCTCGACTGGACGCGGAGGGACTTCGACATCTACGGGAACGTGCTG
>JALOQY010000003.1 GCA_025459285.1 Planctomycetota bacterium
GCGGGCTCCGGGGGAGCCCGCGATCGTCGCACGAGGAGGTGACCTTGATCCGGTCGCCGACGAGGAACGACGCCGGCATGGACGACGAGATCCGCTCAGGACCGCGCGATCCGGTGAGAAATGCGGGCTAGCAGCCTGCCAGGGGAAAGGGTCGCAGCGCCAAGATCGTCCTTGGCCCGACTGGCTGCTAACGGAAACCGTGCATCGGCTCGCAGAGCCGGCAGGGAGCGTAGCCGGCGTCCAGCGCCTCCCAGGGCCAGGCCCAGAACTGCCTCTTCGCGGGGTCGACCGACGCGGCCCGCGGGCAGTCGACACGGTGGAAGAACCGATCCGTGGGGTCCCCGAGGAAGCCGCTGGGGGGTTCCCGGACGACGTGCTCCGGAGGCGGTTCCGGGTCGGGGAACACCGGCGGCAGGTCGCCGGTGGTGGATCCGCAGGAGCCGGCGAAAAGCAGGGCGAGGGCGAAGAGCGGGATTCCATGAACCGGACGCACCCCCGGAGCGTACATCAGGAGGAGGCCGCCAGCCAGAACGGACCCGGCGAGGTTCGGACCGTGCAACTCTTCTATTACGGCACGCAGGACGTACCCGTACCGCCCCGGCGGACGCGGCCGCCGCCGTCCGCCTCGCGGTCCTTCCTCTGCGAATCGTGCCGGTCGGCCGTGACCGGGGAGGAAATCGAGCGGGGAGCGGCCTCCGAGGTCTTCGGACTCGTCCTGTGCGGGCCCTGCCGGGAGCGCTTCCACGGCGAAGACCGGGTCGAGTTGTATTTCTGCGGAGAGTGCGGGGTCTCGGTGCCGCTGTTCCGGGTCGAGACCGGGGAGGCGGTCGAAGGGGACGGGCGGATCCTGTGCCTCGAGTGCCGGGCAGCGCGCCGCCGGCCGAAGGTCCGAAGGATCTCGATCCTGGTTGCGGCGCTGTTCCTCGTCCTCGCGTGGTTCCTCCGGCCGGCCGCCCCCGGTCCCCCGGTCGGCCCCGGCTCCGCGCGTCTCATCGGGGAACTGCTTCCCGCGCAGCCGCCCGATGCCATCCCCCGCGAACGTCTGGAGGTCATCGACAGCCGGATCCTCGCGATCGCCTCGCGAAGGCCCCTGCTGGAGGAAGTCCGGGATCTCGCGCTCGCGGCGATCGAGGAGGCCAACACCGGGCTGCTCCTCGGGCAGGAGGAGTTCCGCCGCAGGATCGAGGCACTCGAGGAGTTGCGTCGGGAATTGGCCCGGAGGCTCGACGAACTGGAGCCGGAGGCGAAACGACTCAACCCTGACGCGGGTGATTACCGATAGATGGCCGGGTTCGGTACGCCCGGATCGGCCGAGATCGGCCGCGGAGAGGAGCATGGCCAAAGAACGGTTTCGCCGGCGCAAGATCATCGTCGATCGCCGGTTCCAGTTCGGGATCTCGCTGCGGGTAGTCCTCTTTCTCGCGGGCTACCTGCTGCTGTTCTACCTGATGGCGGTGTTCGCCCCCTTCATCCTCATGGTCCTCTCCGGCGGGACGGAAGAGGCCATGATCACCGCCACCCGTCAGGTGACGCTCTTCGTGGAGCAGTTGCTGCTGCCCCTCGGTCTTACCTTCGCCTGCCTCGGCCTTCACTGCATTCTGCTCACACACCGCATCGCGGGCCCGGTGTACCGTCTGCGGCGGACCATGGACAGCGCCGCGGCCGGGGACTGGTCCACGGACGTTCGCCTGCGGGACGGGGACTATCTGAAGGCCCTCGCGGATGGCTGGAACCTCATGGTGACACCGCTTCGTCGAGACCTCGAAGCGGTGCGCGGCGATCTGCGCGAAACGCTCGCGGAGGTGCTGGCCGAAGGGTCGGGCGTCACCGATCGCCGTCGACTGGCCGGGAAGCTGGAACGGGCCCTCGGAGTGCTCGATGCCTACCGGACCAGGCCCGAGAGCGAGGACGACGCCGTGATGGGGGACGGGGAAGCTCGCGTGGAGGAGCGCGCCGCCCTGGAAGTCTGAATCGTCGGCGATTCAGGAACGTTCGGGTCGCCGCGGCCCCGGGACGAGGGGCCGGGCGGATGTGGAGGCTGGCCGCCGGATGCTCCTCAGGAATCTCAAGGCCGTGAACTTCCTCTGCCTGCGCGAAGTCGATGTGCGGAACATCCCGCGGCGCGGAGTGGTGGGGATCGAAGTTCCGAAACATGGGGACCGGTCCGACTTCCGGGCTCTTCTCTCCTACGCCTTGTTTGGCGCGACCAGCGTTCCGGGTCCCGTGGTCCGGCCCGGGTCATCGTTCGCCTACGTCGAGATCGAACTGCTGCACGCTGCGGCCGGGGCGGTGTCGATCTTCCGGGGGACGGACCGGAACGGCGCCGAGCAGGTTTCGCTGCGGGAGTCGAACCAGGGCACGATCCTCCGTCAGCCCGGATCGGTGGAGGAGCGCGTCCGCGGCCTGCTCCCGTTGTCTCCTTACCGGTTTTCGACCGAGTACCTTGGTGCGGCGATCGAAGGTCGCCAGCCGGATGAAATCCACCGACCGCCGGAGGAGAGCGACCAGGGGCTGGCGGGGCCGGAAGAGGGGTACGAGAGACCCCGAGAGGTGGAGCCCGCCGCCCAGGCTGTGCCCACCCCCGACCGGACCTCCGGGACCCTGATCCTCGCCATCGTATTCTCCGGTCTGGCCCTCCTGCTCTTCGCCTTGCTGTTCGCCGCCCGTTGGACCATGGGCACCGGCACACCCTTCGTGGCGGTGGCCCAGGTGCTGGTAGGCATTCTGGTCGTGTTCAACGCCTGGATGGCGGTGCGGGAATGGCGCCGTCCGGAGCCCGTCGCTGCTCGGGGTTCCGGGGAGGAGTCGGCCTTTCCGCAGGAGCCCGGGAGTCCATCCTCTTCCGAGTCTCCCGCCGCGCCACCCGAGGCTCCCGCGGTGGCGATTCCGGCGGAAGATGGACTGGCCCCCGATGTCGTCCGGGATCTCGGGAGTCTTGGCAACCCCGAGGACACGCGGTTCCTCGTTCTCTCCGGCCGCTGGTCCGGGGACGCGGCGGAACTCCTGCGCTGTGCCGGGCCGTCCGTATCCCAGGTGATCCTGCTCACGTCGGCGGGCGGAACGCCCCCCGGGAGCGACATGCGACTGTCGGTGGAGGAAGCGACCGGCGGCGGATGGCGCCTGACCCTCGCGCACTGATCGCCGATCCGGAGCACGTCCGTTATCAGCGGCCCGTCGGGGCCGAGGACGATCTCTGCGGTGCGACCCTCTTTCTCCTTCAGGTTGCCGGGCCGAAGGTCCGCGTCAGGCCGGGTCCGGGTCTGCCCGGAGGGCGGTGGCCGCCGCCTGGCGGACCATGGGCGACGGGTCGGACATCGCCCGGTGGATCTCCTCGAGACCTTTGGCGCTCCTCCGAATGGCGAGCGCGGTCACCGCGCAGGCTCGGATCTCCGCGGATGCCTGCCTCCGCAATATCGTCCGCCGTCGCACCGCTCGAAGGAGGAAGTCCTCGCTCGTACGGTCCTTCGCCCGGCCCAGGGCCAGGAGGATCCCGCGCTTCTCGAAGTAGTCGCGGGACGGGAAGTCCGCAGCCTCGACGATCCGGAGCAGGGCGTCGCGGTATGACGCGGGTGGCAGTCCCTCCAGCGTGCCGATCGCGAGGAGCCGGGTGTCCTGGTCCGCCGATAGGAGTGCCTCGCGGATGAAGGGGAAAGTGTCCTCGGTGCCCACACGGCGAAGGAGCCGGAAGGCCTCCCTGCGTACATCCATCTCCGGATGGCGTATGAGCACCCGGAGCGCGGACAGCAGTTCCGGTCCCGGGTGGCTCCCGAGTGAGGGCAGGATCCGAAGGAGGATATCGGTGGGGATTCCCGGGTCGCAGAGCCGAGCGAGCAGCACCGGCGTGGAGCCGCCCCCCCCTCGCCTGAGCAGTTCGAAACCGGCAATCCGCGTGGCCGGGTCCTGAAGGAGGGTCTCGACCGCCTCCGCGGACCGCGGGCCGAGCATGGCGATCACCTCCGCCAGACGGTCGAGGTCCTCGGGACGGACCCGTCCGAGGTAGGGGTTGACCGTCGCGATCAACTGGCCCGGATCGATCGTCGCCAGGGCTTCCGCGACGGCCGTCCGGGTCCCGGCCGAGCAGCACTGCGCGAGGAATCCGGCAATCTCCCGCGCGAGGCCGGCAGCGGCGCGGAAGCCCCCTTCGGAGAGGAGTGCCATGACCGACCGGGTGAGGATTCCGAGGATCTCCGCGGCCTCGGGCCCCGGACTGTGCTCCGCAAGGGGGAGAGCGAGCCCGGCGAGTTCGCGGAAGAGATCACGGTTCTTCTCCTCCAGGACGAGGTCGTCGACGCGCCGGCGCTCGGACTCCGACACGTGGAAGAGGGTCGCGAACCGACCATCGGCGCTCGCGGCCTGGGCCATGAGCCGGTCGAGCATCGGCTTGACGGTGGACCGCAGGGAGGTCGCGGGTTCCTCGCTGGTCCGCCCCTCCGTCAGGAACCGATCGAACTCCGAGCGGTCCGCATCCTCGAGGAAGTCCTCCAGGACGATGAAGTTGATGGAGGTGAAGTCCTTCTCCCAGAGAAGGCTCAGGAGGTCGTCCACCGGGGTGCGGGTTCGGAGTGTGCGGTGCAGCACGAGGCAGAGATCGAAGACCTCCGTGGCCGGCACGCCTCGGCAGAAGGCGATTTCGCGCACGCCGTGGATGAAGAGCCGGAAGGCGAATCCCTCGTCGCGGTCCAGGCTCTCGTACACCGTGGTGCCGCGGAACGTGATCCGTCCCTGGGCCACCCGAAAGACCAGTTCGGTCTCCGTCTCGAGGATGCGCCCGAGTTCGCGGTGGAACTCGGCAACGGCGGACCGGAGGGTCGGGTGGTCTTCGGTATAGAGCCGGAATGCCTTCAGTGTCCGCTGGAAGGCGACAATGAGCGCCGCCACCCGCGCCATCTGCGGTGCGCTGGTCTCGTCGTCACTGACGGCCGGGGGGATCGCCATGGGAGGCTGGCTCATGGTTCCTCTCTCAGTGGAGATCGGGAGGGCGCCGCCGGTCGCATTAGCACATTCGCCCCGGAGGTTCGTCGGACGCGGGCTTTCCGCCCGCCCGCCGGTCGGCATGCCGGGGCGTGATGCAGCCGTGACGGAGACGACCGAAACTGGCCGACCGGAGGCCGGGTGGCATCCCGGCCACCTTGGGTCCGCGTCGCGCGCGGTCGCCGTGCCGCTACCGGCGCGGCCGGTGGCGCGCCTGGAAGGACTCTCCCGAGGACCTTCATGTACAAACTGTTCCTGAGCCTGCGGTACTTCCGATCGCGGCTCATCCATTTCGTCCCGGTCGTCTGCATGACGCTCGGCGTCATGGCGCTCATCGTCATCCTCGCGGTGATGGACGGGTTCCAGGCGCAGTTGCGCGCCACGCTTCGGGGTACCCTGTCCGACCTCATCATCCGGGTCAACTACGAGAGCGACTTCGAGAAGTGGAAGGAGATCCTCTACTCGGTCGAGGGTGTGCGGGCGGTCTCGCCGCATCTCCAGAGCTTCTGCCTCGTCGCCCAGGTTCCCCCGCCGTCCCGCCCGGGCGAGTTCGAGCGCTCGGCGCTGATGGACGGGGCGATGGTGCTCGGGATCGACTCCCGGCTCGAGTCCCAGGTATCCTTGTTCCGGAGTTACCTGAAATGGCGCGAGAAGAACCGGGAACGGGAGGAGTGGGGCTCGTCGACCCCCGACATCGAAGCGCCGTTTCGGGTCTTCGACCGCCGCTATGATGATCGCGCGGGCGTGATCCTCGGGCGACAGCTCGCGGAGCGCCTCGGAGTCATGAGGCCGCGGGTGGAGCGGGATCCCGAGGGCCGCCTCCTCCGCGCCGACTACGACCGGGTCTACCTGACGACCATGGTCCGGACGGAGGGCCAGGAGCGGTACCGGGCGGAACAGCAGGACTTCTGTGTCACCGGCATCTACGAATCCGGGAACCAGGAGATCGACCAGCACATCGCGTATCTCGACCGCGGGGACGCCAGGAAGTTCTTCCAGTTCTCCCTCGATCCGTCGGAGATCAGGGTCCAGCTTGCGGACTACGAGAGCCAGAAGGACCGGGTGAAGAAGCAACTCAACGACCGCCGGCAGGAAGTTTTCGCGCGGACCGTCGTGGAGGGGACCGCTTGGCCCGCCTACCTGCTGCCCTACACCGTCTACACGTGGGAGGACCAGCGGCGCAACTTCCTGAATGCGATCAGCAACGAGAAGGGCCTCATCGCGATCATCGCCGGGATGGCGTTCATCGTCACGGGCTTCATGATCTTCTCGATCCTCTCCATGATCGTGACGATGAAGACCCGCGACATCGGCATCCTGAAGGCACTGGGTGGGACCACGGGCGGCGTTCTCCGGATCTTCCTCGTCAACGGGCTCCTCGTCGGACTGGTGGGGGGGGCTCTCGGACTGCTCTTCGGGTTGCTCTTCGTCCACCACATCAACGAGATCAAGGAACTGCTGAATCGCCTGTTCGGCTGGGAGCCGTTCCCCCAGAACATCTACCTCTTCTCCGAGATCCCCACGCGGGTGGTCCCGGGGGAAGTGGCCATCGTGACCGGGATGGGAGTCACTGCGCTATGAGTGAAAGCGTGAGCTCCGATCCGATCCTGGTCGCGTCCGGGATCCACAAGAAGTACCGGATGGGGTCGGAGGAGATCCTGATCCTGCAGGGCCTCTCCATGACCCTTGCGGAGGGGGAGATCCTGGCGGTGGTAGGGGCCTCCGGGGTGGGGAAGTCGACACTCCTCCACATCCTCGGACTCCTCGACACACCGGACCAGGGCACCGTGACCTTCCGCGGCGAGGATCTCTTCGCCCTGCCTCCGAAGCAGCGGGCGGAGCGAAGGAACCGGGTGTTCGGCTTCATCTTCCAGTTTTACCACCTGATTCCGGAGTTGACCGCGCTGGAGAACGTGCTCCTGCCGAGCATGATCGGCCCCGGCTTCCTCGCCTGGCGCCGGGTGCGCCGGGAGCGGCGCGAGAAGGCCCTCGGCATCCTCGGGGATCTCGGCCTCTCGCACCGGCTGAAGCACCGGCCGGCCCAGCTTTCGGGGGGGGAGCGCCAGCGGGTGGCGATCGGCCGGGCGCTCATGAACGACCCCGCCGTGCTGCTCTGCGACGAGCCGACGGGCAACCTGGACCCGGTGACGCGGGTCGGTGTGCAGGAGGCCCTCTGGGGACTGAACCGCCGCCGGGGCCAGACGATCCTCGTCGTGACGCATGACGAGCGGATGGCCGCCGAGGCCCATCGGGTGGCGAGGATGGACCACGGGGCGCTCGTGGAAGAGAGCACTGGCGGTGCGTCGGCGTGAAGCGGTAGAATGACCACATGCGACGCTTCTGCATCGCCCTGGCCGGCGCTCTCTTCCTCGCGGGCTGCATGAGTGCGCCCACGCCCCTGACGGAGAACATGTTCGAGGACGATGGTCTGCCCGAGCGGCCCGATCAGTTCCTCGGGAACATCCGGCACGCGTTCTCGGACCACGTGGATGACTGCGTGGTGGGCCTCTCGTTCACCTCGCGATCCATCTCCCGCGGCATCGCCGCGGACTGGGAGCGCTTCTCGCGGACGCTGGATTAGCCGCCTGTCGGGGCCAGGGACGATCTCTGCGGTGCGACCCTTTACCCCGACGGGCTGCTACCCGGGCTGCTCGGGCCGTCGCTCCGAGACCGGCGGCCCCAGGATCTCCGCGAAGAGGATGGCCCGGCGCAGCTCGGCTCCGGAGAAGGACGGACCGGTTCCCATCCTGGGGTGAGACTTGGGGAGGGCCAGTTCCGGGCGCATCGCCGGTTCCTCGACGGGCGTCTTCGCGGGGAGTGGCGGCGGGGGGGGCGGCGCGACCGCCGCCCGGCCGGGCGCGGCACCGGCCGGGCGGGGCGGAGCAGGAGGCGAGGGGCGAGGCGGCTCCACGGGCCGGCCGAACGGCCGCACCGGGAAGGGGCCGCCCTGCTCCTGTCCCTCGCCCATGTAGCGGCGAAGCTGCTCCCGCACCGCCTCCCGGAGGTCCACCTTCTTCCCCTCGTCCTTCGACGCCGCCTTCTCGAAGACCTTCTTGACGAGAGTCGAGATGGCGACGATCGCCAGGATGACCACGTAGAGCAGGAAATTGGGGTCGAGGAAGTCCACCGGCTAGTGGCCTTCCTTCGGCGGGGCGGGAGACCGGGGAAGCCCCTCGCCGGCGACCGAACGCCTCATGTCGGTATCGGCCTGGATGTTGCGCAGGCGGTAGTAGTCCATGATCCCGAGGTTGCCCGAGCGGAACGACTCGGCGATCGCCAGGGGGATCTCGGCTTCCGCCAGCACCACCTTCGCCCGGTTCGACTGAACCTCGGCCACCATCTCCTGTTCCAGCGCCACGGCCATCGCGCGGCGTTCCTCGGCCTTCGCCTGGGCGACGCGCTTGTCGGCGTCGGCCTGGTCCGCCTGGAGGCGGGCTCCGATGTTCTCGCCGACGTCCACGTCCGCGACGTCGATGGAGACGATCTCGAAGGAGGTGCCGGAATCGAGCCCCTTGCTCAACACCGCCTTGGAGATGCGATCGGGGTTCTCGAGGACTTCCTTGTGAGTGGAGGAGGAGCCGATGGCGGAGACGATGCCCTCGCCGACGCGGGCGATGATCGTCTCCTCCGTCGCGCCTCCGATCAGGCGGGCCAGGTGGGTCTTGACGGTCACGCGGGCCTTGCTCCGGAGCTGGATGCCGTCCTTGGCCACCGCGTCGAGCGTGTCGCGACCCTTCCGCGGGTCAGGACAGTCGATCACCTTGGGATTGACACAGGTCTGGACCGCCTCCAGCACGTTCCGGCCGGCGAGGTCGATGCCCGTGGCGACCCGGAAGTCGAGCCCCAGTCCGGCCCGGTCGGCGGCGATGAGCGCCCGGATGACGTTCGGCACGTTGCCTCCGGCCAGGTAGTGCGCTTCGAGGGCCTTCGTCTCCACCGGGACGTCGGCCTGGACCGAGGTGATCTTCGCCTGGACGATCACCGCCGGGCTGACGCGCCGGAGGCTCATGGCGATGATCTGGAAGAACGAGATCTTCGCACCGGCCAGGTAGGCCTGCAGCCACAGGCCGAAGAAGCGGATCACGAAGAGGCCGGCCATGAGGATGATCAGCCCGACGACGACGATGACGAGCCAGGGCCAGACCTCGCTGACCTGCGTCTTCAGGAGCATTGCGGGTACCGCGGTCACTGCTCACCTCCCTGTTGATCGTCCGCGAGGCGGACGAGGATTCGATTTCCGGAACAGTCGATCACGACGATTCGGACGCCGGCTTCGGCGATCTCCCCCCGCGTCACGACGTCCACGCGCTTCCCGTCGATTTCCGCCACTCCGCTGGGGCGGAGCAGGGAGAGCGCGACGCCCTCCTTTCCGAGGAAACCGGCGAGCGGGTCGACGCGGGGCCCGGCGGCGGGCGGCCCGGCCAGGATCATGCTGCGGCCGAGCCCGGTCTTCGGGAAGACCCGGAAGCCCACCCAGAGCAGGAGGGGGATGCCGACCAGGGCGGCCCCCACCAGGACGAAGCCGAAGGTCGTGCTCGTGCGGAACCCGAAGACGAGCGAGCCAGCGAGACTGGCCAGCGAGGCGATGGTGAGGAGTCCCATGGAGGGGATGAATGCCTCCAGCAGCACGAGCCCCATGGAGACGACCAGCAGGACGAGGGCGAGGGTCTGTTCCATGTCAGGCTTTCTTCACCACGATGGAGTTGCCCTCCGCTCGCACGACCCGGATGGCCTGGCCGCGCTCGATGAAGTCTCCTTCGCTCACGGCGTCGAGGGGTTCCCCGTCCACCTCGATCCGCCCCGCGGGTCGCAACGTGGTCAAGGCGACGCCGGCGCGTCCCACGAGCGTGGCGGCGTGCGCCGAGGCGGGGGCCGCGCTCGCCGTGAGCGACGCCGCGCCACCGCCCGCCGGCGAAAGGATCAGGCGCCGGCCGATCGGGGTCCGCGGGAGGAACCGCGCGATGACGGCGGCGAGGATGATCGCTCCGATGAAGGCCGCCCCGAACTCCATCGCGAAGTCGCGGGGCCCGCGCAGGTCGAAGGGCCGGTCGCCGCGGGGGAACGCGTACTTCACGGACCCCATGTAGAGGCTCGCGACGATGAGCCCGAGGCCCGAAACCCCGGCGATCCCGAAGCCCGGTATCACGAAGAACTCGAGGATCAACAGGACCACCCCGAGGAGGAACAGCACGATCTCCAGTTCGGTGGCGATCCCGGCGATGGCCGAGGCCGAGAAGAAGAGGGCGAAGCAGATGATCGAGATGGCCCCGGGGACGCCGAAGCCCGGAGCCTTCAGCTCCATCCACAGAGCCACGATGCCGCCGAGGAAGAGGAGCGCCTTGATGGAGAGAAGGAACCGCGAGACACCCTCCGCCCAGGACTCCTCCAGCGTGGTCACGCGGCCTTCGGAAAGTCCCCAGCGCTCGAAGGCCTCGGCGCGGTTCTTCACGAGGGGCCCGGTGAAGCCGTACTCGAGGGCCTCGCGCGCGTGCAGGGTGAGGAGTTCGCCGGCCTTCACCACGACCCGCGAGCTCGCCGGTTCGCCGCGCGTCCGGGTGACGTCTTCGACTTCCGCGGGTTCGAGGTACTCGACGGTCCCGTCGGGGAACGAGACCCTCCGGACCTCCATCTGCTCGGTGACCATCGCCTCGGCGAGCCGGCGCGGGTAGCCGTTGCGGTCGGCGTACTTGCGGAAGAGCGCGCGGAGGGGGGACTGGATCTTCTCGCCCACGATCTCGATGCCCTGGGGGCCGACGAGGATGGGCTGGCAGTCCCCGAGGATCGCGCCGTCGCCCATGACGATGTCGCCGGCGGCGAGCGAGACGAGCGCCGCGCCGGAGTAGGCGCCCTTCAGGATCAGCGCGACACTGGGGATCTCGAGACCGTAGATGAGGTCGCCGAGATCGATGGAGGCGGAGACCGCTCCGCCCGGGGAGTCGACCTCGAAGATGATGAGGTCGGCCCCGGCGGCCTTCGCCGCCTCGATCCGGCGCTCCGCGGAGGCGAACAGCGTGTCGTCGATCTCGCGGTCGATGGGGATGAGGTACGGCCGGGCGTAGGGGCCGGTGTGGCGCGGTGTCCGCTCCGCGGCGGACAGGGCCACCGAAAGGCCGGTCAGGGCGACAAGCGAAACCAGGAGGATCCGGAAGGGACTCACACTCCGGATTGTAAGCGCGACAAGCCGCAAACCGGAAGCGGCACGGCCGGGGAATCAGCGAACGAGCCGGTCCGCCCGGAAATCCTCTCCGGTCATCGACCCCCGGAAGTGCCGGATGCACTGGGTGGCTTTCCAGTAGTCCATGAGGCTTTCGGCGGTCCAGGTGAAGCGCCGCTTGAAGGGATACTCGACGGATCCCGGACCCGCTTCGGGGAGATCGTGGCCGATCACGATGACCACCGGTCGCCCGCTCCCGGCGCGGACCCGGCGGGCCGCGGCCAGCAGATCGGCGAGGTCGAGGTCCGCGCGGGAGCCGGTCTCGAAACGGACCCGGCGGCCGAAGCGGTCCTCCCGGACGATGTAGATGTCGTTTCGCGCGTGGTAGGGCAGGGCCTCGATCAGGAAGTCCGGCTCGGCGAGGATCACGGCGTCTTCGAGATCCGGATCGGAGGCGAGGACCTCGGCGAGGGCTCTCGTCATGCTGTGGGGGCCGGTCAGGTCCGCGACCACCGGGCGGACCGCCGCGACGGCCTGCACGCCGAGGAGGACGGGGATCGCCCCGAGTACGGCGGCACGGTGGAGCGCGCGGGCGAAGGGTCGTCCGCGCGCCGCCCCGGCGAGGACCGTGGCGTGGAGGAAGAGGAGGAACAGGTAGAGCATGCCCTGGTGGCGCGCGGAGGCCGTGTAGAACTCCGTGGAGGCGGCGAACGCCACGATGCCGAGCAGGGCCGCGACCGCCGCGGCGGGGCGCACCAGGAGCCCGGCGGCGACAAGGAGGAGCGGGATCAGGCGCAGCGCGGGCGGCAGGCCGGGCAGGAGGCCGTCGAGGGTGGACGGGAGGTTCGCGGTGCCGCGGGCCGCTAGCGCCACGAGATCGAGGAGGCCGGTTGGGGCGGCCCTCAGGACCAGAGTGTCCCCGGCGGGCCGGATCACCGCCGCGGCGCCGAGCAGAGCGCCGGCGAAGAGGAGCATCGCCGCGAGGGTCGCGCGGGGGCGGCGGAGGGGGAAGGCGTCGGTGAGCCAGTAGAGGGCGAGCAGAGCGGCGAAAAGGGCGGCGTGGGCGTTGACGTTCGCGAGCGCGGCGAGGGCGAGGCCGGGGAGGAGCGGCTGCTCGTGCCGCCGCGGCCAGAGGACGGCGAGGACGGCGAAGAGGAGGAAGCCGAGCGAGTAGTTCTGGGAGACGACGGGGTACTCGTGGAGGGTCAGCGCGCCGAAGACGAACAGCGCCCGGAGCCAGCGGTTCCCCGGGCCCCGGAGGAGGATCAGGAGGACCGCCGCCGCGGAGCAGGCGAGGCTCAGGACCTTGATCGAGGCCGGTCCGAAGGCGGGCGCCGCCGCGCGGATCAGGGCGTACCAGAGCCCCGGGTGGCCCTCGTTCCGGAGGACCCGGGGCAGGTCGAAGAGCGAGTCGGCCTCCATCGCGGTCGTGTAGGCCCGCACCTCGTCCCGCCACGGTTCGTGCGCCACCGCGAGGGGGATCGTCAGCGCGAGCCACGCCGCGAAGACCGCGAACGGGAAGGTCCGCCGGAAGAAGGGAGCCTCGGGCCGCGCGCGCATGGTCCGGCGAGGGTACGCGGTGCGGGCCGCCCGCCGCAACGCCAAAGAGCGGGACGCTCCTCTGTTCCGTCCCGGCGGAACGCTATCCTGCGGCGTCCCGTGCGGGAGAAGACCATGTCCGAAACCAGATACCCCGCCCCCCCGACGCCCCTCGTTCCATTGCGCCTCGAGGCCGACGGCCCGGTCATCTGGTGCAAGCTCGAGTACTTGAACGCGAGCGGATCCACGAAGGACCGAATCGCCTCCTACATCCTCGGCAAGGCGCTCACGCGGGGGGAGGTCGCGCCCGGAGGCTGGGTGGTGGAGGCGTCGAGCGGCTCCACCAGCATCGCCATGGCCCTGTGCTGCGCCCGGATGGGGCTCCGGTTCACCGCCGTGATGCCCGAGGGGGTGAGCGGGGAGCGGGTCCTGATGATCCGGGCCTACGGGGCGGAGGTCGTCCTGTCTCCGCGCGCGGACGGCATCCACGGAGCGCTTCGCGAGGCGCAGCGGATCGCCGGGGAGACGGGGGCCTTCCTGCCGCGCCAGTTCAGCAACCGGGACAACGCCGAGGCCCATCGTCGCGGCACCGCGGAGGAGATCCTCGGGCAACTCCCAGGGGGACGGGTGGACGCCGTCGTGAGCGGGGTGGGCACGGGCGGCACGCTGGTGGGGCTCTTCCGCGGCTTCACCGACCACGGCTGTGCCGTTCGGCCGTTCTGCGCCCGTCCCGTCACCGGGGATGTGGTCTCCGACGTCGAGTGCTGCTGCTTCAGCGCGCGGATCCCCGGGGTGATGGAGGGGCTCTCCACGCTCTACCAGCCCTCCCGGCTGAAGGGCCTCGTCGAGATCGAGGTGGAGGACGAGGAGGCGCTCGACGTCGCCCGGCGGCTGATCCGGCTGGGCTACCCCGTGGGGCCCAGTTCCGGCCTCAACCACCGGGCCGCGCAACTGGCGGCCCGGCAGCTCCCGCCCGACTCCGTGATCGTCACCGTCTTTCCGGACCGGATGGAGCGCTATTTCTCCACGGAGCTTTTCGCGCCCTACCGGTGATCCGGATCCCCCCCCCGCTTGTCGGGGTGATGGGTCGCCGCAGAGTGATCAACCGTGGCCCCCACAGGCTGCCCGCCGCCATCGCGGCCCGTTTCCCCGGCGCCGTGGTCCGCCGGGGACCTGTTCGCACCGCGAGTGCCGTGAGCCGTTAGAATCAGGGTCCGGCATCCCGCGCGGCGGACCGCTCGGGAGAGGAGGTCGTGATGAGGTTCCCCCTGGCGATGCTCATCCTGCTGTCGATCACGGCGGTCGCCGTGGCGGCCGGTGACTCCCCCCTCGATGAAGCGGACCGCGCGGCCTTCGCGTGGTTCGACGGGATCGGGCTTCCCTCCTGCGCGGGCCTCCCGTTCGTCCGCGTGGACATGGTCTTCCAGGCCCGGGAAGGAAAGTCGCAGATCCTGACGGATGGAGGTTTCCTCCTCTCGGAGGACGACAGTGGGTGGACCCTGCTCGGCGCGAATCTCTGGTCGCGCACGATCCCGAAGCGGCAGGAGGGAGTGTCGGCCACCCTCGAGCGCCTCGACCTGAAGATGGTCGCCGCCTCCGAGATCGCGCGGATCCGGAGCCAGATCGAGGGCACGTCCGGGGAAGAGCTCGGGGGCCGGCTCGGCTGGGTCATGCGCGAGGGCATCGGCGAGCACGCGTCCATCCTCGGATTCGCCCGGCATTGCGCCGAGAACGGGCTCGAGGCCGAGGCGCACGACCTGCTGGCCCTCGCGCGCCGGCTTCCGCACCTGCGGGACGGCTCGCCGATCACGGGCCCCATCGAGAAGGTGGCGGCGGAGCAACTCGGGGAGTCCGTGCTCTGGGGCATCACGCTCCAGTTCGAGGACCTGACCGTGACGAGGGAGAAACTGCTCGAGAGACTGCGCGCGCACCTGCGGAGCTTCCCCGAGAGCACGCATCGGCCAATGGTCGAGGAGGCGGTGCGGATCCTCGCCGCGATGGTCGCGGAGGACGCCGCCCACCGTGGCCTCTCCGCCGAGGAACTCGCCGCTCTTCCCGTCGCCGGGAGAGTCCGCGAACTGGTCTTCCGCCTCCGTGACCAGCACGGGGGCCAGTTCATGCAGCCGGGTTCGCCGAGCATCTACTGCTTCGACGACGCGGAGGACGCCCGCTCGCCGGCCCGCGCGCTCGAGACACTCGGGTTCGACGCCGTCCCCGCCCTCATCGAGGCGCTCGACGACGAGCGGTTCACCCGCACCGTCGGCTTCTGGCGGAACTTCTGCTTCTCGCACTACGTCGTGCGCGTCGGGGACGCGGCGAGGGAGATCCTCGAGGACGTCACCGGCCAGCGCTTCTGGCACACCAAGTACACGGCGGGTTCGATGATCAAGGACGGGGAGGGGAAGGCGACGAAGGAGAAGTACCGCGCGTGGTGGCGGGAGTGCACGGAGTTCCGCGAACCCCTGCGGGCTCTCGCCGCGGAGCGCGATCCGGCCCGCCGGGTCGAGCTCGCCCGCGCGATCCCCGACCGCGGCCCCGGTCTGATCCCCGGGGGACCGGAGGACGCGCTCTGGGGGACGGGTCGCTTCGCCGCGGCGCTGCCGGGCGTCGAACCCGACGCCGCGAAGGAACTCCTCCGGGTCCTCATGGCCGAGTCGCCCCACCCGAGGACGCGGGCGCTGGCGGCATGGGGGCTCCTCGACCTCGGCGACCGGGGCGGGGTGCCCGCGATGGCGGCGCTCTGGAAGTCGCTCGACGCCGGGGCGCGCATCGACCCGCTCCGGGGCGGGGCGGTGGCCTCCTTCCTCGCCTCCTGCGGAGCCCCCGAGGCTCTTGCCGCTCTCGCCGGGGGCCTCGACTCCGAGCCGGCCGGCGTGCGCGAGATCGTGCTCCTCGCCTTCGCCGATGGCGGCTTGGGGGCGGTCCGAGGCTTCGCGGGCGGCCCCGAGGGCGGCCTCCGGGAGCGGTGGTCGCTCGCGGGCGAGGCGGAGCGGACGGCCGAGCGCATCGTGGGCGGAAGGCTGCGCGACCTCGAGGAGGACCCCCTCGACCGGATCCCGCACCAGCTCATCGCGGAGCTCGACAGGAGCTTCGACGTCGGCCGCCGCATCGCCGACGCGGCCATCCGCATCCTCGGCCGGCGCTGGCCGAAGATCTTCCCGTACAACGACTCGCCCGGCATCTCCGCCGAGGAGTGGGAGCGGCTGCGGACGACCTTCCTCGCGACCTTCGAGTCGAGGCTCCTGAAGTCGCGTTGACGGCCCGGGGCGGCGCGCGGTCACGCTCGAAGTCGAGAGCCGCTGGCCTGGACCCTCGATGGAAGTCCGAGACGAAGCCGCGAAGGAGTCAAGAAGACGTCGAGTCCGACCGCGGCGAGACTGGAGCGGTTCCGCGACCATGTCCAGGCACTCCAGAAGCGGCATCGGCAGGAGAGATGACCTTGGAGAGGGCGGATCCAACGAGGATGAGTCCAATGACGCGCCGGGTCGTTGCTGGCTGAGACTTCCCCATTATCTGCCCATGTTGCGCCGGAAGCACTCCATCCATTCCGACTTCCGCCTCGTCACTTCCTCACGCATCTCCGCCAGCTCGGCGAGCCTCGGATCATCCGACTCCTCGATCAGGATCAGGTGCCCACCCAGCCGATAGTACGCCAATGCTGCCGGCTTCGCCCTGCTCAGGAGCTTCTGCTGCGCAACCTCAAACCCGACCTGCAGGATACGTTTCTCGTTGAGAGTGAGTTCTTCTTCGAACTCCCACAGCTTGCTCTCCAGCGCCTCCCGATCCTGAGAAGTGAGGGAGAACTCACTCGCCAGGAGCTGCGCCCATCCCGACGAATCAACCAGACGACCCGGTTGGGTTCCCCGCATCTCGCCCAGGTGCGAGGGGCGAACCAGGCCCATGCTGGAGATCTGGCTGGGTGGAACCACCTCTCCAACCTTCTCCCAGATACCGACTTTCCTGATAGCCGCGGCCTTTATGTGCGGTGGAAGATCGTTGTCCGCCGCCAAGCCCGCCAGGAGTGACTTCCAGTCCCGAGGAGCGCCGGAGAGCCCGAGAGCAGCCTGTTGCCAGTCAAGACCCGACAGCACCCTCGCCGCGGGAAGCGGCGGGTCGCCTCCTTCTCCAGGCGCATCCGTCGAGAGAATCCGGTCTCCCGCTCTTCCGACTTCCTGATCGGCGAGCGCCTCCTCCTGTGGCTCTCCCGATCCGGACTCCGACGGACGGCAGGGGGGAGGGGCAGGCGCTGGACTCCGGAGCCCTTCTCCGACGAACAGCCCGGCAAGGAAGGCGACCGTCCCGAAAACCAGTAGAGGCAGCGCGTTTCTCGACGAAGACATGGATTCCTCTCCCCAGGTGAAAGCGATTCTCCGGTCACTGACTTCCAGAGGCTCACGGCTGCCCTGAATTCTAGTCTCGATTTCCACAGGAAGCCAATCGCTAACGCC
This sequence comes from Planctomycetota bacterium, assembly GCA_025459285.1. Classification (GTDB taxonomy): domain Bacteria; phylum Planctomycetota; class JAJSAM01; order JAJSAM01; family JAJSAM01; genus Prado167. The sequence goes on from JALOQY010000003.1 coordinate 17,113, forward strand.
CGGTCCCGGGTGGCATGCCTGCCGTCCGCCGCACATTCGTCCCACTGCGGCCTGACCGCCGCTGCCCACGCGCATCTCGGGGGGTCACCGCATTCCAGCGACGGTTTTGACCACGCGGTTCGTTGCCTCCAGCGTTGCCATAATACGGTACTGATGCTGTAGAGTGAAGGGGTCAGATGCTTCCTGGCTCGCGCCTCATCTTGCCGCTATCGCTGGGCTTGGCCCTGCGGAGGGCGCGTGGACATAGCACAAGGTGATGGGGTTCGTCCGATTTTCTCCACAACCGGCTTGACTTTCCTTCTATATGTGGCATTATGTGGGTGTGGCATACAGTCATGGAAAGCAGATAACAAACGCCTCCCCCGAAGCTCGGTTCTTCCTCTCTCCCGACAAAGCCCTCCACCGCCAGTACGAAGCGCTCCGCGCCTACTTCGTCGAGGACCTTTCCTCTCCCGATGTCGCCCGGCGCTTCGGCTACTCCCCGGGCGCCTTCCGGGTCCTTTGCACCCGCTTCCGCCAGGAACCCGAGAAGTCCGACCGGTTCTTTCGGGCCGTGCAGCGCGGACCGCAGTCCTCCCCCCTCCGGGACAAGCTCCGAGAGACGATCATCGCCCTCCGGAAGAAGAACCTCTCCGTCTACGACATCCAGAGGGAACTGGGGGAGGCCGGCAAGGAAGTCAGCATCAACTTCCTTGCCATCCTCCTGCGGGAAGAGGGCTTCGCCCGCTTGCCCCGCCGGCGAGACGACGAACGGCCGGAGATCGTCAGGCCGGCGAGGGCCGCCGTCGCCGACGTGAGGGAGCTGGATCCGTCTCCCCGGTCTTTCCATACCTCCTTCGCCGGGCTGTTCCTCTTCGCCCACCTCCTCGAGGGGTTCGACCTCGGGGCCCTCGCTACCGGAGCGGACCTGCCGGGATCCTCGATGATCCCCGGAGAGCAGGCACTCCGCTGCGCTCTGGCCTTGAAGCTCGTGGGTACCGAGAGGAAGAGCCACATCATGAGCCACGTCCTCGACCAGGGGCTCGCCCTCTTCGCCGGGCTCAATGCCATCCCGAAGCGCTCCTGGTTCGCCACCTACAGCTCGCGTCTCGGAAGCCTGAAACTCAAGAAGCTCATGGATCTCTGGTTCGACCAGGCTCAGGCTGCCGGAGTCAGGCGAAGCGGGTCGTTCGACCTCGACTTCCACTCCGTCCCGGCCCACACCGAGAAGGAGCCCCTCGACACGAGCTACGTCTCGCAGCGGAGCCGCAGGGAGAAGTCCGTCCTCGTCTTCCTCGCCCGTGATGCAGAGGAGCGGATCCTCTGCTACTCCAACGCCGCGATCCCGAAGTCCCGGCGGGCCGGCGAGATCATCGAGTTCGCGGAGTTCTACAAGAAGCGCACCGGCAGCTACCCGCGGGAACTCGTTTTCGACTCACAGCTCACCACGTACCCCTCGCTCGACTGGCTGAACAAGAACGGGATCACCTTCCTGACCCTCCGCCGCCGCACCAGGAAGATGCTCAGCTGGCTCTACTCGCTTCCTCCGTCGATGTGGAAGAAGGTGACCCTCGAAGCCCTGACGAGGAAGTACCGTACGCCGAAGGTTCTCGAGGAAATGGTGGGCCTCAAGGGCTACGAGGGGGAGGTCCGCCAACTCTCCATCGTGGATCTCGGACACGAGGAGCCCACGGTCCTTCTCACGAACAACCGCAAGGAAGGGCCGCCGGCGCTCATCACTCGCTACGCGCATCGGATGCTCATAGAGAACGGGATCGCCGAGGCCATCCACTTCTTCCATTTGGATGCCCTGAGCTCGATGGTGGAACTGAAGGTCGACTTCGACCTGCAGATCACCCTCATGGGAAGCACGCTCTACCGGATGCTGGCCTGCCGGTTGCCGGAGAACTACCAGCGGGCCCACGCCAAAACGATCTTCGAGAACCTCCTCGCAGTGGGAGGCAAGGTGGACGTCGGCGAGCAGCGCGTCGTGGTGACGCTCGACCACAAGGCGCACAACCCGATCCTCGCCGAGACCGGACTTCTCGACCGCCCGACCCGGATGCCCTGGTTCTACGGACGGGAACTCGTGCTCCGGCTCAAGTAGGTAACCCCACCATCCGGCTCATCCACCGCGCTCAATCGTTAGCGCAATCCGGTAGCGTGGAAATCGAGGCTAGCCCGTCTCTCACCGGGCTTGTACTACACACCCTCCAAGTCCCCGCGCCGCTCGCAGAATTCGCGTGAGCGAGCGCCGCAGGCGCCCGCCGTCGCAGGCCGCGAGGAGGGGGAGGCCGCGTGCAGCGCGGCCGACGTGGAGGAGGATCTGCCTTCCCCGCCATCAAGACAGTGCGGGCGCGGCCGTCGCAAACCGGGTTGCGGGTTGGAAGTGACCTCCCGACCGAACGAGCCGGAGAGAGCGACGGCGGCGATGATCACGCTCTCAGTCCGACGAGCCGGAGACTAGGTCGGGAAGCGAGAATGCGTAGCCTTTGGGCTGCTTCAGTTTCACCGTCACGACGACGCTTCCGGAGGTGCCTTCCCGACCCTCCACGACGACCCGATGGTCCCCGCCCGCCAGAGGCGACGAGCGCTTGAGGGTCGCCGATCCACCCTTCACCGTGACGGCCCCCGGATCGAGGAGTTCGGTGCCATCGGGTCCGAACAGGTGCGCGATGGACGGAAGGGCCGAGCTGCCCTTCGCGGCCTTGACGGAGATGGAGGCGACGGCCCCCGGCAGCGCGGCGAACCTCAGGTCGAGGGGGATCTGGCCGGTGGTCCCCGTGGCGCGGGGCGCGGCGATCTTGAGGGCCACCGACGCGCGGCCGAGGAATTCGGCGTTCGGGGTGACCGTGAGGAAGTAGCGGCCCGTCGCGGGGATGGGGATGGCCTTCGCGGAGATCTTCGCGCCCTTCGCCGTCAGGAAAGGGCCGAGGTCCACGGGAGAGCCGTCTCCCGCGAGGAGCTCGACGCTGGCGCCGGGCGTCCCGAAGCCGGTGAGGGAGACGCTCAGGGAGAGGACCGATCCCCCGAGGAGTTCGAGGTATCGGGCGAGCGGCGCCCCGACGGCCATGTCGCCGTCGAAGCCGCTCTTTCCGGAGGCCAGGAGGGCATCGTCCGCCACGGTGAGAGTCCACTGCGCCGACGCGACCGCCCCGCAGGAGTCCCGGCACCGGACGTCGAGCGGGAACGAACCGGAAGCCGAGGGTGTCCCCGAGACGGTACCGGCGATCTCGTCGAGGACGAGCCCCGCCGGCAACACCCCGGCGGCCAGCGAGAACGCGAAGGGCGGCGTCCCGCCGGCCCCCTCGATCCTCGTTAGGTACGGACGGTCGCGACCGGCCGGCGGGAGCCGTAGCGTGAGGATCGACGGATACGGATTCACCGTGACGGAGAGCGGTCCGGTGGCGGTGGCGCCGGAGGCGTCCGTGACCCGGTAGGTCCCGGAATAGATCCCGGCGGCTCGGCAGACTCCGGTGAAGGCGCCGGTGGGATCGACTCCTCTCAGGGTCGGCGCGGTCCCCGACTCGAGCGACCACGCGAACGGGGCGGTGCCCCCCGTAACCGGGAGGATCGTGGGGTAGGGGCGGGATTCCGTGCAGGCGGGAAGCGGCTCGCCCGGGATCGCCGGCCACGCGTTGACGCGCAGGCTCAGCGCCCGGGCCGGCGTCTCCGCCCCGACTCCGTCGCGGAGCATGACACTCAGCCCGTAGTCGCCGATGGCATCGGACGATCCCTCGAACTCACCCTCCTCGGACAGGGTGATCCCGGTGGGCGGGGAGCCCGCGGTGCGGATCCAGGTGAACGGCGCCGTTCCTCCGGCATGGGCCAGCGCCTCTGTGTACGGCCGGCCGGCCGTCACTCCCGGAAGGGCGACGGTGCTGATCGCGGGGAAGGGGTTCACGGTCCACGAGAAGTCCGTGGAACCCGTCATGCCGAAGCCGTCCTCGACCTCGACCGTGAACGCGAACACCCCGGCCGAGTGCGGCGTCCCGGTGAGCGTGCCGGAGGCGCTCAACTCGACGCCGGACGGCAGCTCCCCTCCGGCGAGCGACCAGGTATAGGGCGCCAGGCCCCCCGCATGTTCGAAGTCGAGTTCGAACGGGATCTCCGCGGTCCACTCCGGGACGATGGCGGAGAGCATCTCGACGGGCTCCTCCGGCAGGTCGTCCGAGAACGCGAAGACGTACAGGTCGCGGACCCCCGCCAGGGCGGTCTGGACCGCACCGTCGCTGGTCGGGCAGTCGGTGGACGTAGTCATCACGATGCCGCACCCGCTCCCGTCACCGCCGACCGCGACGTCGCAACCGTCTTCCAGGTCCGAACCCCCGATGTAGGTGGCGAAGGCGAGGTCTCCGTTGTGGTCGAACTGCGCCATGAGGGCGTCCGCGCTTCCCGCCCTCGTCTCCTGCCAGGCGCCGTCGGTCGCGAGATCATCCGATGAGGACGTGCCCAGGATCCAGGCGGTGCCGCTGAAGTGGACCGCGAGTCCCCGGCAGTCTTCCAGGCCGGTACCTCCGAAGAGGGTCGAATAGCGGAGGGACGTCCCGTCCGCGGAGAGCCGCGCGAGGTACATGTCTCTGCCCCCCCCGTGGGTCGACTGGTACGCATCCGTCGAGACCGGGAAGTCCGTCGAGTAGGTGTGCCCGACGATTAAGACGTCTCCGGCGGCGTCGATGCCGACGCCATAGGCGTGGTCCAGGTCCTGGCCGCCGAGGTAGGTCGCGAAGACCAGGCCGCCGGAGGAGTCGTACTTCAGGACGAATCCGTCCCACTGGCCGCCCCGGGAGCGCTGGAATGCCTCGGCCGTCGTCTTCAGGGTCGCGCTGTACGTCGCGCCGCAGGCGACCACCTCGCCCTCCGGCCCGATCGCGAGGCCGTAGAATGTGAGCGGCTGGTCGCCGGACTGGTCCAGGTAGGTCGACCACTCGAGGCCGCTGCCGTCTTCCTTCAGGCGCAGCAGGTACATGCGGCAGTAAGTGCTCGTGCCCGTCTCGTAAGCGAGTGCCACGTGCGCCCGTCCCTCCGCGTCCACCGCGACGGTGTCCGCGATCCCGAGGCCGACGTACGTCGACCAGACGAGATCCGATCCGTCCGAGGAGAGCTTCGTGACGAAGCCCCGGCCATAGTCCCGGGACCAGGCGCCCGAGGTCGTCGGGAAGTCCGTGGAGCCCGTATACCCCGAGACGTACGCGCATCCGTCCTCGTCCACGTCGAGGTCCCGGATCTCGTCGCTCTTCGTGCCGCCGATGTACGTGGCGTAAACGAGTGACGTGCCGTCGAGGTCGATCTTCGCGACGCACACGTCATCCACCACGCCCTCGCGCTCCTGGCCGTACGCGTCCGGCGTGACCGGGAAGTCCGAGGACTGCGTGGAGGCGGCCGCATAGGCGTAACCCGAGGAGTGCATCTTCACCTTGGGGCGGTAGTCCTCCGCCGCTGAGCCGCCCAGATAGGTGGCCCAGGTGAAGGTGGGGTCGATCACCAGGGGGGCCGCCGGATCCGCGCCGGGAGCCAGGATGGCGACCCGGTTCCCGGCGCGGAGTTCGAAGTGCGCCGCGACGGCCCGGCATCCCGCGCCGGAGTCCTGCCACGCCAGGGGGGCCGACAGACGCCCGCGTCCGTAACGCCCCTCGATGAGGAGGTCCCCTTCCGCTGAGACTTCGAGCGCCGATGCCCCCTCGACCGAGAGCACGACGCGATCCGGACGGGTCTGCGGCCAGAGGAGGAAGTCGAAGGCCAGCCGGTTCCCGCGGACCACGAAGCGCGCGTCCACGCCGGGCCAGACGGAGCGGAGGAAGACGCTCCCGTAGCGGGGCACGTCGCGGAGCCACTTCGACGGGTGCGGGCCGCGCAGGAAGTGTGAGACCCCCGGACGACGGCCGACCGGCGCCGCCTCCGTCGCCTGCCCGCCGGCGAAAGTCACGCGCAGCCTCTCTCTCCCCGAGGCGAAGAGGAAGCCGGAGCGGTCGAGGAGCGCGACGCCGTCGGGGCTCCGCGCGACGAACTCACAGGGGGCGCGGGCCTGGCCCCGGTTCGGCTCGAAGGCGACGGGCAGGGCGGAGAAACCACGGGGTGCCCGCACCGGGAGAGGCGTGGGGGGGCCGCGCTCGCCGGTTCCCCCCGCTACGATGGCGGCCGCAAGGAGCAGAAGAGCCTGACGCATGGGAAACTCCCTGGGTAAAGGGTACTCCCTCCGGCACGGTGGATCAAGCCGCTAAGTCCGCCCGGGACGCGGAGTGGGTCTCCGACGGGCCGGCCCCGACCGGTGCTCCGCGGGTTCCCCTCCGGGGCGAGGCCCTGCGGCGTGGAACGCGGGCGGCGGCGGGTGACCGGGCGGCGACGCGGCACGCCGGGGATGAGTTGGCCGCCCTCGGTCGGGCCATCGGGTGCAGGACCAGTCCCGGCCGGCGCATCTGGTCGACCGACATGAGGTGGTGGTAATCCGCGTCCCCCGCGAAGTACACGAGGACCAGTTTCCGGGTCCGCGCCACGGGGTCCCGGCAGGCCTCAAGCACGGGGCGCAGGACCCGAAAGGGCGCCGATCGGTCGGCCGCGACCTCGAGCCAGGCTCCGGGCGCCGCGCCCGCCGTGGGTCTCGTTGCCCGGGCGAACCGCTTCGCCGTGACCGTCCGCCCTTCCGTGCGGGGGCCGGTGGCCATCGACCGGATCTCCATCACCCCGGACGGCAGTCCTTCTCTCGCGGCCCGTGTCGTGACCCCACAGATCTTGCTGCCCTTCGGGCCTGAAAAAGCGCAAGGGGTTCGCATGGTGGACGCCCCCTGACGGCCGGCTCCGGCCGGTCCCGGAGGCATCCATGTCCGAAGGTGCAGTCCCCGCGTCCACGCCGTCCCCCGACGGCCATCCCCCCTTTCCGGCGTTCGAGCGCAAACCCGGCGCACCGTTCTCGCCCGAGGTTCGCGAGTACGCCCTCCTCCTCGCCGGGTCCGGCGTCAAGCGCCGCGCGATCGCCCGTGTCATCGGCGCCACCACCGAAGCCGTCCGCACCTGGGTCAAGAAGGCGCGGAAGGCCGGCACCATGCCGAAGCCGCCCGTGGCGCATCTTCGACGGGCCTCTGTTCCCCGAGCTGCCGGAGAACGTAGAGGGCGCCCCAAGGGCCATCGGGGCGACACGCTGCGGGAGAGCGTCCGGATGGCCCTGGAGAAAGGCGAACGCGAGGCCGTCCTGGCCCCGCACCCCCTCGACCACCACGACCAGCATGACCGGGTCTGCCCGGCGGGGTTCTTCCTCCCAAAGCGAGTGGCCTCGTACGTTCTCGACGCGAAGAGCGCGGCAACGGCGTTCGCCAGTCCCGTGGGCGTCCGGAACCCCATCTTCCGCGAGATCGACCAGGTGCGATGGCCTTACCGCTCGGTGGAGGTCCGCAGCTACGAGCCGCAGGTTTTCTCCAACCTGGCCCTCCTCGACAACGAGGGCCCGTACTTCAGGCTTCCGCTCCTCATCATCGGCGACCGGCGCACGCGGCCTGCGTGGTGCTGCGGGACGGCGAAGCTGGTGCGGTTTGGGTGCTGCGGGGCAGATCGCCCGAAACCTGAACTGAGGTTGGGCGGATCGCAAGTGATTGTGTGTGAATGAGTTGAGGTGGTGGAGCTGAGGGGAGTTGAACCCCTGACCTCCTGAATGCCATTCAGGCGCTCTCCCAACTGAGCTACAGCCCCACCGATGGAAAGAACGAACTCCCCGCGAGGGGAAGCGGAGACTGTAACCGGCGGGGCGGGGGCGGGCAAGAATCGAACCGCCCGCGGGCGGTGGCGGTTTCCCGTCGCAGGGAGCGCGCGGAGGTTGAAAGTCCTTTGCCGGCCCCGGCGGGCTCCCTAGGATGCCGGTTTCGTTCCGATTCCGCGCGGTCCCGCGCTTACCGAAGGATCCCCCATGGCGGCCGAACGCTACGACTTCAAAGAGGTCGAGGCCCGCTGGCAGAAGTTCTGGGACGAGACGAGGCTTTTCCGGGCCCCGGAGAAGCCGGTCCGGAAGGACTACGTCCTCGAGATGTTCGCCTACCCCTCGGGCGACATCCACATGGGCCACTTCCGGAACTACTCCGTCGGCGACGCCGTCGCCCGCCACCGGATGATGCTCGGCCACGACGTGCTCCATCCCTTCGGCTGGGACGCCTTCGGCCTGCCCGCGGAGAACGCCGCGATCAAGCGGGGCATCCACCCGCGCGACTGGACCCTCGGGAACATCGAGACGGGCCGGAACACCCTCAAGGCCCTCGGGATCAGCTACGACTGGGACCGGGAGGTCGTCACCTGCCTGCCGGAGTACTATCGCTGGTCACAGTGGCTCTTCCTGCTGCTCCACCGCCGCGGCCTCGCCTATCGGGGCACCTCCTTCGTGAACTGGTGCGACTCCTGCAAGACCGTGCTCGCGAACGAGCAGGTCCGGGATGGCGCGTGTGAGCGCTGCAAGGAGACGGTGGGGAAGCGCGAACTGGAGCAGTGGTTCTTCCGCATCACCGACTACGCGCAGCGCCTGCTCGACGGTCTCGACGGTCTGCCCGGGTGGCCGGAGAGCGTCAAGGCGATGCAGCGGAACTGGATCGGCCGGTCCGAGGGCTGCCGCGTCCTGTTCCCGATCGCGGGCGAGAGCGAACCGCTCGAGGTCTTCACGACCCGGCCGGACACGCTCTACGGAGTGACCATGATGGCGGTGGCCCCGGAGAGCCCGTGGGCGAGGCGCCTGGTGCGAGGGCGGCCGGCCGAGGCGGACGTGGAGGCCTACATCACGAGGGCCATGGCCCGCACGGAGATCGATCGCGTCGCCGAGGGGCGGGAGAAGGACGGCGTCGACACCGGCCGCGTCTGCGTCAACCCGCTGTCGGGGGAGACCGTCCGAATCTTCGTCGCCGACTACGTGCTCGCCGGCTACGGCACCGGCATCGTCATGGGCGTGCCGGCCCATGACCAGCGCGACTTCGAGTTCGCGAGGAAGTACGGCCTCCCGGTGAAGGTCGTCATCCGCCCGCCGGACCGGGACCTCGATCCGGGAACCATGACCGCGGCGTACGTGGAACCGGGGGTCATGGTGAACTCGGGGGTCTTCGACGGTGTTCCCTCGACGGAGGGGATCTCGAAGGTCGCCGCGCACCTCGAGGCGATGGGCGCCGGCGGATCGACCACGGTCTACCGCCTGCGGGACTGGCTCATCTCCCGCCAGCGGTACTGGGGCACGCCGATCCCCATGGTCCACTGCGCGGTCTGCGGTGTCGTCCCGGTGCCGGAGCAGGACCTGCCGGTGCTCCTGCCGCCGGACGTGAAGGACTTCCTGCCGAAAGGGCGCTCGCCGCTGGCCGACGTCCCGTCCTTCATGGACGTTCCCTGCCCGCAGTGCCAGGCGCCGGCGAAGCGGGACGCGGACACGATGGACACCTTCATGTGCTCCTCGTGGTACATGCTGCGCTACGCCGACGCGCGAAACGACCGGGAGATCTTCTCCCGGGAGGCGGCGAAGGCGTGGCTGCCGATCGACCTCTACATCGGCGGGGTGGAGCACGCCACCGGCCACCTCATCTACTTCCGGTTCCTCACGAAGGTGCTCCGGGACGCGGGGCTCGTCGACTTCGACGAGCCGGCATGCACGCTGGTGAACCACGGGATGGTCCGCGACGCCGAGAACCGCGTCATGTCGAAGAGCCTCGGCAACGTGGTCTCGCCGATCCACCTGATGGGGGAGCATGGCGTCGACACGCTCCGGCTGGCGATGTTCTTCTTCGCCCCCACCCGCGACGACATCCTCTGGAACGAGGAGGCGGTCTTCGGGGCGAAGCGATTCCTGGGGCGGCTCTTCGACACCGCGGCCGGCCTCGTCCCTCGCGTGGCGGGGGTGACGACTCCCGCCGGCGCGGGACCGCTCTCCGCGGCGGGGAAGGAAGTCCGGCGGAAGTGCCACCTGGCCATCCGCAGGGTGACCGAGGGCTTCGACGGCGACATGAAGCTGAACACCGGAATCGCCGCGGTGATGGAACTGGTGAACCAGCTCCGCTCCGTGGAGCCCGCGGACGTCCCGGAGGCCGACCTGCCGGCATACGCCGAGGCGGTGCGGGCGCTCGCCCGGATCGTCGCGCCGATCACGCCGCATCTCGCCGAGGAGTTCCACCGGATGCTCGGGGGGACGGGGACCGTCTTCCGCGAGGCATGGCCGGTCCACGACCCCGCGGCGGCGCAGTCGGACGAGGTGGAGGTGCCGGTGCAGGTGAACGGGAAGCTCCGGGGCCGGATCACGGTGGGCCGTGGGGCGACGGAGGCGGAGATCGTCGCGGCCGCGCAGCGCGACGAGAACGTCTCCCGGCACCTGGTGGACCATTCGGTGTCGAAGGTGATCCACGTGCCGGGGCGGCTGGTGAACATCGTGGCGAAACCGAGGAAGGCATGACCGCACAGACGATCGCGAAACGCACCGAGGACTACTCCCGCTGGTACACCGACGTCATCCGGGAGGCGGAACTCGCGGACTACGCCCCGGTGAAGGGGTGCATGATCATCCGGCCGTGGGGCTTCGCGATCTGGGAGCGGATCCGCGATGCCCTCGACGCCATGATCAAGGAAACCGGACATCAGAACGCCTATTTTCCCCTGCTCATCCCGGAGTCGCTTCTCACGAAGGAGGCGGAGCACGTCGAGGGATTCTCGCCGGAGTGCGCCGTCGTCACCCACGGGGGCGGGAAGGTCCTCGAGGAACCGCTCTACATCCGGCCGACGTCGGAGGCGATCATCTGCTCCACCTACGCGAAGTGGATGAGTTCCTGGCGGGACCTTCCCATCCTCATCAACCAGTGGGCGAACGTCGTCCGCTGGGAGATGCGGACGCGGCTCTTCCTCCGCACCACGGAGTTCCTCTGGCAGGAGGGCCACACGGCCCACGAGACCGAGGCCGAGGCGCGGGAGGAGGTCGCGCGGATGCTCGAGGTCTACCGCCGACTCGCCGAGGACGTGCTGGCGATGCCGGTGGTGCCGGGGATCAAGTCGCGCTCCGAGACGTTCGCCGGCGCGGTGGAGACCTACGCCATCGAGGCTATGATGCAGGACCGGCGGGCGCTCCAGGCCGGGACCTCGCACTTCCTCGGGCAGAACTTCGCGAAGGCCTACGGCATGCAGTTCCAGGGGCGCGGCGGGGCGCTCGAACTCGCGTGGTCCACCTCCTGGGGCGTCTCCACCCGGCTCATCGGCGGTCTCATCATGTGCCACTCGGACGACGCCGGCCTCGTGCTGCCGCCGTCGGTGGCGCCGGTCGAGGTGGTCATCGTCCCCATCTACCACTCCGACGACGACCGCTCCGCGCTCGTGGACGCGGCCCGGAAGGTCGGCGAGGCGCTCAAAGGCGCCGGCCTCCGCGCGAAGGTGGACGACCGCGACCACCTGAAGCCCGGCGCCAAGTTCTTCGAGTGGGAGAAGAAGGGCGTGCCGGTGCGCCTCGAGATCGGCCCACGCGACCTGGCCGCGAAGTCCGCGGTGGCGGTCCGGCGCGATCTCGGCAAGGCCGGCAAGCGGGCGATCCCCTTCGACGGTCTGCCCGGGGAAGTCGCCGCGATGCTCGCCGCCATGCAGCAGGCGCTCTTCGCCGCGGCCCGCGACCGGCGGGAGAAGTACACCTTCGACGTGCCGGAGTACGGGCCCTTCAAGGACCTCCTGAATGGCGACCTCGGCTTCGTTCGCGCCGGATGGTGCGGGAACGCCGCCTGCGAGGCGAAGGTGAAGGAGGAGACCACCGCCACGATCCGCGTGATCCCCGCCGACGGCCGGAACGCGCCGGGGAAGTGCGTGGTCTGCGGCACGCCCTCGACACTCCGCCCGATCTTCGCCCGCTCCTACTGACCGCCGGCCGGCAGGAAGCGCGGCGCCCCGGCCCGGGACCGATGTGCGGTCCTGGGCCGATGGCACGAAACAATGACATGAAACAGTGACATGGAAAGCGTCATGAGCGCGTGGTATAGTCGGGGCACGATGTGATGGCGGGGGAGGTGTGAGGACAAGCAGGTGAGGAACATGGCCCTTCGACGAAACCTGCACGTGCTGCTCGATGACGACCTCCACCGTCGACTCCACGGTGTGGCGGAGCGGAAGGGGGAGCCCGCGACGGTGCTGGCCCGGGAAGCGATCCGCCGCTGGGTGGAGGACGCGGAGCGCGCCGCCCTCCGGGAGGAGATCTCGGCCTATGCCGCCGCCGTGGCGGGCACGGAAATGGACCTCGACGCGGATCTGGAGACGGCGGCGACGGAGTCCCTGCATGATGAGACGGAAAGCCCGCCCGCACGCCGGAGGAGGCAGTGAGAAGGGGGGATGTCTGGTGGGCGGCGCTCGTCCCGCGCTCGGGATCCGAACAGCGTGGGGAGCGGCCGGTCATCGTGGTCTCCCACGACGGATTCAACGAGACGCCCGGGTGGCGGTCCGTCGTGGTGGTTCCCCTCACGACCTCCGCGCGCCGGGCCCGGGGCCGGACGGCGGTGGCTCTTCCGGCGGGGGCGGGGGGACTGCCGGCCGACAGCACGGCGCTCTGCCACCAGGTCACCACGCTCGACCGGACGAAGCTGACGCGGTGTCTGGGGAGCCTCGACGGGGAGTGGATGGCCGGTATCGGTCGCGGGCTGCGGGCGGCGCTCGACCTGGGGTGAACGACGCGGATCTCCGGCCCGTTCACGGCGCGGGCACGCCCTCAACCCGGTGGCGACGGGCGGCGCCCGCGATGTCCATGATGCGGGGGAGGCAGATCCTCCCCCGCGTCGGGGGCCAGCGGCCCCCTCGCCCTCCTCGCCGCCTGCGGCGGCGGGCGCCTTCGGCGCTCGCTCTCGCGAAATCCGCGAGCGGCTCGAAGATTCCGAAGGTCTGCAGTACATCCCGGACGCGGCCGGCACCGCGTGCTCCGGTGCCCCACCGGTGGGGGGAGAACGAAGTTTTTCCCCAAGATTTCCTCCTTTTGGGCTTGAAGTGGCCTCCGGAGACCGGTAGACTCGTTGCGGGTTCGCCCCGTGGTCACGCCCGCGGGTCGCGCGGCGGGACGGGGCCCTGTGGCATCGAGGAGGGAACGATGACGGCGAGGTCTTTCCTCAAGCGGGTTCTCAACCTTGGTCGGACCGAGGATGGAAGCTCCGAACCCTCGACGGCGGAAAGCGTCACCGGCGCCGGGGCGGTCGAGGCCGCGGTCTCCGGGGAGGCGGCGCTCCGGCCGTCCATCGCCGACATGCTCTTCAAGCGGCAGGGCGTCGAGGTCGAGCCGCCTCCGCCTCCACCTCCCGCGCCGCTCGTCGCCGAGGCGACGGACATCGAGGTGAGCCTTGCCCCCGAACGGGTGACGGAACGACGCGTCTCGAAGAAGGAGGAGACGGCCCAGAAGCTCTCGGAGGGGATCGAGAGCATGTCGGTGCTCCTCAAGTCGATCAACGAGCAGCTCGAGGCGGGCAACGACCGTGGCCGGGTCCTCTCCGACTCCCTCGCGGAACTGCCGGAGGTCCTGCGGTCCATCCCGGAGACGAACCGGGCGACGGTGGAGATCCTCGGGATCATCTCGAAGCAGTTCGACCTCCAGGCGACCCGCAGCGCGGAGATGGCGGAACGCTTCGCGGACGTGCCGGAGGTTCTGCGCTCCATCCCGGCGGCGCAGGCCGCCCAGACGAAGGAGCTCCGGGAGATCGCGGAGCGGCTGTCCACGAACTCGACCGCCCAGATCGAGAACCTGGAGGGCATGCAGAAGAGCCAGCACGCGACGCTGACCGCGTTCCAGACGACGCAGAACCGCTCGCTGAACCTGTTCCACAAGGCCCAGCAGCAGAGCCTCGCGGCCTTCAAGAGCGCGCAGACGAGCCAGGACGAGCGGATGAAGGAGTTCATCGAGGGCACGCAGCGGACGATGAACCGGACGCTGATCGCCTGCGCGGCGATCGCCGGGTCGGCCGTCGTGGCCGCCGCGGCGCTCATCCTGTTCCGCTGATCGTTGATCCCCGCGCCCTCCCGGAGGAGAATGACCCCGGGAGGACGTTCCATGAAACGGTCGATCGTCGCGCTCGTCGTGACTCTGCTCGCCGGAACTGCGCTGCCGCAGGCCGGCGGTGTGCCCTACCTGAACTGCGCATGGGTGGAGGCGCTCCCGGACGGGGACCTCCTCTACCACTGCCGCATCCACGTCGGGGAGGTGACCGCGGACCGCCTCGACCTCGCCGTGCAGTTCCGCTTCGCGACGGAGGGGAATCCGAACATCCTCGCGAAGGGGAGCGACCGGGCGCTGCTCCTCTGGCCGGACCGGTGGGAGCGGGCGGCGGGGCCTGCGCCCGTCTGGCATCCGGCCCCGGTCCGGCTTTCCGGGCGCTTCTTCGCCGAGCGGGGGGAGATCCCGCCGGGACGGCACGTCGTCGAAGCGCTCTTCGATGTCTACGATCCGGCGGCGGAGCGCTACGTCGAGTCGGGCTTCTTCCTCCGGGCCACGTTCACGCTGACACTGCCCCTGGACGGGATGGCGACCATCGACGCGGTCCCGGCGGGCGGCGACTTCCCGTTCCGTGACCTGGCGACGGACCCGCCGCCGCCCGTCGTCCGGCGTCAGGGTCCGGTTCTCGACCGGGAGCCGGTGCCGGGATCCCTGGCGGGCTGCGGCCTCGAGCCCGCCTCTGTCCTCGGCTCGCTCCGGCACCGGGCCGGGCGGGCCGAGGCGCTCCGGTTCGCCTCGGGGACGGACGGCGTCTTCGTCGAGGGAGAGTCGGGCCGGCACTTTGTCTTCGATGCCCGCGGGGTCTTCCTGCGCGCGGTCGAAGGAGCGCCGGTCACGGATGCGGGGGGCGCCTGCCTCCTCCTCTCCGGGGGAAAGCTGCTCCACCCGGTCACGGGGGAGGAAGCGGCGGTCCTCGCGAGCCCGCCGGCCAGCGTCCTTTCGGCGCGGCTCCCGGCGGGATCCGGGCGGCTCCTGGTCCTCGCCGGCCGCGAGATCGGGGTCTGGAACACGCGGACCGGCGAGGCGGTATCGTCCACCGGGTTCGCCGTCCACCAGGACGAGTACCTGCCGGACGAGTGGCGCGGCGGCGTGATCACGCCCTGCGGCCGGTTCGCCGGCCTTTCATGGATGGACGGCAAGCGGTTCGCCCTCGACGTCCACGACACGGAGAGCGGGGAGCGCGTACTGCGCGCCACGTCGATCTGGGGCGCCCCGCCCCTCCTCGCCGTCCTCCCTGACGGCGCGACGCTCGTTTCCACGGTCTACGAGTGGAGCGGGCAAAATGGCGTCGCGCTCTTCGACGCGAAGACCGGGGAGACGAAGCGGCTCCTCCCCGACACCGCCGACGCCTGGACGTTCGCCCTCTCACCGGACGGGAAACTCCTGGCCACGGGCGGAGGGGAGCAGGCGCAGCTCTTCGATCCGGCCAGCGGCGAGTGCCTCCGCAAGGTGGCGTCCGAGGGCGCCGTGAAGTGGCTCGCCTTCAGCCCCGACGGGAAGATCCTGCTCGTCCTCGATGCGCGCGGTGTGCGGACCTTCGATCCCGCCACGGGGACACAGTTCGGAGAGCCGGACCTCGGCGGGCCGAGCGTCTTCTCCCCGGACGGCGCGAAGGTCGCCACTCTGACGCCGGCCGGCGCCGTCGCCCTGTGGGACGCTCGGACCGGCGCGATCCTGAGTCGGCCGCCGGAGTACGAGGAGTGGGTCATCGCGCGGAACGGTTCCCGCGTGGCCGCCGCGGACCGCCGGGGACGCGTGGACGTGTGGGAGACGGCGGGCGGGACGCATGTGCTGACCGTCGAGGCTCCCCGGGGGCCGCTCGCGCTGAGCCCGGACGGGAAGTTCCTCGCCGCCGGCTTCTCGGGCCCCGCTCCGCTCCTCTTCGATGTGGATCGCGCCGAGGTGCTGTACGCCCCGCGGTTGGCGGAGGGCAGCGGGTACGGCCCCGCCTTCAGCCCCGACGGGCGCACGGTGGCCGTCCCGTGGTCGAACCGGACGATCCGGGTCCACGATCTCGAGACGATGGCGCTTCGCATGGTCGGAGCCTTCGAGCACACGGCCTCGCACGTGGAGTTCTCGGCGGACGGGACGAAGATCGCGGCGGTGGTGGACTACGGAGTGGCCGTGGCCGACGTGGCCGACGGGGGGACGTTCCGGAAGCTGTTCCGGGCCGAGTGGTCCCACCACCTCGCGATCTCCCCCGACGGGAAGCGGATCGTCTGCGGGGAGAAGCCCGCCGGGATCCACGACGCGGCGACCGGTGAACTCGTGGTGGCCCTCGAGGGGGAGGAGCTCTACCGCCCGGAGTTCGTCTTCAGCCCCGACGGCAAGCGGGTTCTCGCGATCCCCGAGGATGGCTCGATCCTCGTCTTCGACGCCGGGACCGGGAAACTCCAGAAGACCGTGAAGGGGGCGCTCCGCTTCGGCCCCGTCGCCTTCGCCTCCGACGGCACCCTCCTCGCGGTCTGCGAGAAGGGCGCGGTGGTCCTCTTCCGGGAATGACCATTCGGGTGGGCGGCGGGATCCCCGTACCCGGCCGCGGAGCCCCCGGCACGGTGGGCAGGACCCTGGGGGCGGCCTCGCTGATTGAAGCAAGGTGGATGAATTCCACCATATGGTGTATCATGCTGTCGGAGGTCGCAATGGCGCTGAACATCAAGAACGCGGAGGTCGAGCGGCTTGTCGAGGAGGTGGCGCGGCTGGCCGGCGAGACCAAGACGGAGGCCGTTCGCCGGTCCCTGGAGGAGCGGCGTGGCCGGCTTCGCGTCCGGGTGGCGGCCGATGACCGGGGCCAGCGGCTTCTCCGCTTCCTCGAGGAGGAGGTGTGGCCGACGATCCCGGCGAAGGTCCGGCGGAAGCGGCTCAGCAAGGCCGAGAAGGAAGCGATCCTCGGATACGGGGAGGACGGGGTGTGATCCTCGACAGTTCAGCGTTGGTCGCCATCCTGCTGGGAGAGCCCGGCAGCCGGAAACTCTCGGAGAAAGTCTCCTCCGCCCGCGGCGCCGGGATCGGCGTCCCCACGCTCACGGAGACGGCGATCGTCCTGTCCGCGCGCCTGGGCCACGATGCCCGGCCTCTCGTGAGCCGGTTCCTGGTCGAATCCGGCGTGGTGACCGTGCCCTTCGGTGACGCCCACTTCGGCGTGGCCGTCGCCGCCTGGCTCCGCTTCGGCAAAGGGCGTCACCCCGCGGGCCTGAACTTCGGGGACTGCATGGCCTACGCGGTGGCGAAGGTCGCTGGTGAGCCGCTCCTCTGCGTGGGCGAGGACTTCCCCCGGACGGACCTGCCGCTCGCCTGATCCCGCGCGGTCCCCGTTCCGTACCCTTCGTGACTTCAACGCACCTCCGCGGGACCGCGCGATTCCATGGGGCCATGCTCCGCGGCCTCTTGAGCGAGCCGGTGGCCCCTCGCCCGTAGCCCCGGCGCGCGCGGCTCCGATGCACATCCTCGGGATGCCACCTCGGAAGCGAGTTGCGGTTTGATGTCCGCCTTGCCGATCCGGGGCCTCCCGTGGACCAGCCCCGAAGCGCGTCGAGCCACTCCGGAGCGGAACCGCTCGAGAGGCTGCCGGCTGTCATGGAGGTCAGCGGTTGTGGCTCGTCTCTCCTGAACTCACTCCGGTGATACTATCGCAGGAATGAAGACTGCGCGGGAACGTCGGTGAGGGGCCGGAGGCGGAGACGATCAGCGGGGGAGGCGGGCGAGGAGGGCGGGGAGGCTCTCGCCGGAGGGGGCCGCGAGCCAGACGTCGGCGGCGCGGGAGATCTCCGTCTCCTCGGGGTTCACGTCGATGAGGGCCGCGCCGTGCGCCTGGCCGTCGAGGGCGATGGCCGCCGGGGGCCAGACCATCGCCGAGGTGCCGGCCACGAGGATCGCGCCGGCGGTGCGGGCGAAGGCGAAGGCCGTCTCCAGCACCCCCTCGTGGTAGCCCTCGCCGAACCAGACGATGTGGGGGCGGAGGAGTCCGCCGCAGGGCGCGCAGCGCGGCGGCGGGGCGTCCTCGGGCCCCGGATCGGCGGGAAGGTCGGCGACGGTTCCGCACCCCGTGCAGCGCGAGTGGTGGATCGAGCCGTGCAGCTCGAGCATCCGCCGGCTGCTGGCCCGGCGGTGGAGGCCGTCCACGTTCTGCGTGGCGAGCAGGAACGACGGGAAGCGGTCTTCCAGCCCGGCGATGGCAAGGTGGCCGGCGTTGGGGGAGGCCTCGAGGCAGATCCGCCGGCGCCAGCGGTACCAGCTCCAGACGAGCCCGGGGTCGCGCGCGAACGCCTCCGGCGTGGCGAGCTCCTCGGCCCGGAAGTTCCGCCAGAGCCCGCCGGCCCCGCGGAAGGTCGGGATCCCCGACTCCGCGGAGACCCCCGCCCCCGTCAGGACGAGGAGGCTCTCCGCCCCCGCGAGGATCTCCGCCGCGCGGTCGAGGTCCGGTCCGTCGAAGGCCATGCCGTCTTGTACCACCGCCCGCTCCGCGCCCCCCGAAACCGCTTCTCCCTACCGGGCCCCCCGCCCCCGGAGCGACCGGGGAGAATTGCCCCGGAAGAATTGCTCAGAGCAGATTTCCCAGCCCTGGGATGTGTTACTTTGGGTCGGTTTCCCGGCGCCGGGGGCGGGATCGCTCCAGGGAGGGTGCGATGCGCAGGAGGACCGTGATCGGCTTCGCCGGGGTCCTGCTCCTGCTCGTCGCGGTCGCACTGTTCCTGCCCCGGGGGCCCGTGGCCGAACCCCCTCCCGGACCCGGGCCGGAGGGACCGGAGAGAGAGCCTGGGATCCTTCACTCCGGCGGAACCGCGAGCGGCCCTGTGGAGAATGCCGGGGCGCTCGAGGCAGGCGGGCCGCCGGTTGGCGAGGTGGTCCGCATCGTCGTGCGGGACCTCGCCGATGGCGAGCCGGTCTCGGGAGTCGTGCTCCTGTCCGGCACCGGATCCGGATTCGCGACCTCCGGGGACGGCGCCGCGGAGGTCCGGGCCGGGGACCTGGGGTTCCTGATGATCGGCACGGCCGGCTTCAGCGTCCCGAAACAGACCGCCGAGGAGATCCGGGCCTCGGGAGTGCTGTGGTGCCATCGCACGATGCGGGTGGAAGGTCGGGTCGAGGAAGCCGGCGGACCGACCCGGTTCGAGTCACCCCCGCGGATCGTCGCGGTCTGGTCTCCGGGGACGCCGGGCGACGCGTCCGGTCCACTCGTCGGGGAACCGCCGTGGTCGATCTTCTGGTTTCGCGAGCACGGTGTCCGGGAGGAGCTCCCGTCCGGACGGAGCGATCCCGACGGCCGGTTCGACATCGAGGTGCCGAGGATCCGACACCTCTACGTGATGGCGCAGACGGAAGACCGGAAGCGGAGCGGAACGGAGCCCGTCGGCGTCGACTCCCGGACGGAGCGGTCGTCGGTCCGGATCGTCCTTGGGTCCGTCGCTCGCGTGACGGGTCGGATCCTGGGCCACGATGGCGAGCCGGTCTCCGAGCAGTCCCTCGCGCTCTACAGCGAGTCACGGATGGCGCTCGAGGACTTCGACCTCCGCGAGGTGCGCGCCCGGGTGCACGGGAGCGCGATCGGCGCCGCCATGGACAGCCGAAGGAACGAGGTTCTGCTCACGGTGGCGGCCGGTGGCAGGACCGACGCCGACGGCCGGTTCGATCTCAGCCTGAATGACTTCGGCGAGGGGCTTCTCATCGTGTGGATCCCGGGGCAGCGGCCGGTGAGAGTGCGTATCGGCCGGTTGGCGGGAGAAAGGGAGATCCCCGAGATCCGCCTGCCTCCGCCGGGTCGGTTCGACGGCGTCCAGTTCCGCTACCGCGGCACGCCGCTTTCGAACTGCGGCGTCGTCGCCGCGGATCTCACGGAGGACATCAGCCAGCTGCCGCTGCCGGTGGGACGGCTGGACGCGAACGGCGAGATCGACGGCGCGTTGCTCGAGCCGGGAAGGAAGTACTTCTTCCGGTTCTTCGATCCAGACCTCCCCAAGGGCACGATCGGCGGCTGGATCCTCTACGACGGCGCCTCCGTGGTGGAGGTCTCCACGGACCTCCGCAGGCTGTAGCGGCGCGCCAGGCCCGGAAGAATTGCTCTGAGCAGATCTTCCACCCCTGGGAGCGGCCCTGGGCCTGTTTTCCGGTCGGGGTTCGCTTCGCGGGGGGCGGGGCTTCCGATAGCATTCGCGCGTTCTTTGCTCTCATGGACGAGGCACGCGGGTCTGCGCGAGCAGATCATAGGGAAGGTGGTGAAAAGCCACCGCGGACCCGCCGCTGTAACCGGGGACGAAAGCCGCAAAGCCCACTGATCGCGAGATCGGGAAGGGGCGGCGAGTAGGAGGATCCGGGAGCCAGAAGACCTGCCCGCGTGCCGCAGCGAAACGGTCCCGGGGAACGGACCAGGCTTGCACCTCGATTCCCGGGTCCGGTCACGGGGTCTTCGTGCAGGCTTCCCCGGTCTCCCCGGCGACGAGGGTCGCGGTTACCCTCGCCTTCCTCGCGGCGCTTTCCGGCGCCTGCGATCGCTCCGTGCCCGCGCCGTCCGCGCGGGTTTCCCGCATCGTCTCCCTCGTCCCCGCCGCCACCGAGATCCTCTTCGCCCTCGGCGCCGGCGACCTCGTCGTCGGGCGCTCGAAGTGGTGCGATACGCCCGCCGCGGCGCGCGCCCTCCCCGCCGTCGGCGACGCCCTCTCCGTCGACCTCGAGGGTCTGCTCGGGCTCGGGCCGGACCTGATCGTCACCGGAGGCGGCGCCCAGCGGGAGGCGCTCGGCCCGCTCGCCGGCCGCGTCCGGATCGTGACGGCCCTGCCGGAGACCCTCGACGACGTCCGCGCCACGATCACCGGACTCGCGACGCTCGCCGGCCGGGAGGAGGCCGGGCGCGACCTCGTCGCCCGCATCGACGCCGCCCTCGCCGCGGCCCGGGAGCGGGCCGGGTCGCGCGGCGGCCGGCGGACCCTCTTCGCCGTCCAGCACGAGCCGCTCGTGGTGGCCGGCGCCGGCTCCATCGTCGGGGAACTGCTCGACGCCCTCGGCACGAGAAACCTCGCCGGGGACCTCCACCGGCCGTGGCCGCAGATGTCGCTGGAGAGCGTCGTGGCGCGCGACCCCGAGGCGATCGTCGACGCCGCGGTGAACGACCCGCGGGAGCCCTCGGAGTTCTGGGGGCGGTTCGGGACGCTCACCGCCGTCCGGGAGGGCCGGGTCCGGCGGTTTCCTGACCCCTCGCTGCTGCGCCCCGGGCCGCGCGTGCCGGAACTCCTCGCCGCCATCGAGGACGCCGTCTTCGGGGAGGGCCGATGAACGCCCTCACGCCGCGCGGCTGGCTCCTCCGGCTCGGCGCGCTCCTGCTCCTCGCGCTCCTCTGCGCCGTCGCGGCCCTCGGCCTCGGCGCGGAGTGGATCTCGCCGCGCCGGCTCCTCTCCGGCGATCCGCGGGTGGCCTTCATCCTCCTCGACCTGCGCCTGCCCCGCGTGCTGGCCGGCCTCTTCGTGGGCGGAGCGCTCGCGGCCTGCGGCGCGGCGTTCCAGGCCCTCCTCCGCAACCCCCTGGCCTCGCCCTTCGTCCTCGGGGTCTCGGGGGGCGGGTCGCTCGGCGCGGTGCTCGCGATCGTCCTCGGACTCGACGCCGCCACGGCGTGGCTCCCGCTGCCGATCCGGCCCCTCTTCGCCTTCGCCGGCTGCCTCGCGGCGCTGCTCCTCATCTACGCCGTGGCGCGGCAGGGCGGGCGCCTGCGGCCCGAGATCCTTCTCCTCGCCGGCGTCGTGGCCAACGCCTTCTTCCTCTCCGTGATGGGCTTCCTCCAGTACGTGGCGAGCCCGCACCAGGCGCAGGAGATCCTCCGCTGGATGATGGGGGGGCTCTTCGGGATCACGATGGGGGCGGCGCTCCTCACGGGGGCGATCGTGCTCGCGGGGACGGTCGTCCTCACGGCGCTGGGCCGCGACCTGAACGTGCTCTCCCTCGGCGAGGAGACCGCCGTCCAGCTCGGCGTCCCGGCCGCCCGGGTGCGCCGGCGCGTCTTCGTGGTCGCGAGCCTCATGACCGGGGCGGCGGTGGCGGTGGCCGGGCCGGTGGCCTTCGTGGGCCTCTTCGTGCCGCACGCCGTCCGGCTCACGCTCGGCTCCGACCACCGCCTCGTCGTCCCGGCGAGCTTCCTCGCGGGCGGCGCGGTGCTCGTGCTGGCCGACGCCGCGGCGCGCGTGGCGGCGAGTCCGGGCGAGATGCCGGTGGGGCTCCTCACCGCGGCGCTCGGTGCGCCCCTCTTCCTCGTGCTCCTGGCCCGGGGCCGGGCGGGGAGGATCCCGTGACCGCCGCCCCCCTCGCCTTCGAGGCGGTGCGGTTCGCCTACGGCGACGCGCCGGTCTTCACCGACCTCTCTTTCGCGATCCATCCCGGGGAGTTCGCGGCGATCCTCGGACCGAACGGCTCCGGGAAGACCACGCTGCTGCGCCTCGCGACGCGGGTCGTGCGCGCGGCGGGCGGGCGGATCCTGCTCGGCGGCGAGCCGCTCGACGGCCTCCCCCGGCGCGAGGTGGCGCGGCGGGCGGCGGTCGTGCCGCAGGAGGAGACCCGTCTCTTCAACTACTCGGTGGACGAGATCGTCCTCATGGGGCGCACCCCGTGGGTCGCGGGCTTCGGCTTCGAGGGCGGGGAGGACCGGCGGATCGCGCGGGCCGCCCTCGAAGCCGTCGAAGCGGAGCACCTCCGGGGCCGGCCGCTGGGCGAGCTTTCCGGGGGCGAGCGCCAGCGGGTCCTCCTCGCGCGGGCTCTCGCGCAGAAGGCCCCGCTGCTCCTCCTCGACGAGCCGACCGCCCACCTCGACCTGCGCCACCAGGTCGCGGTGCTGCGGCTCCTCGATGGTCTCCGGGCGCGCGAGGGGCTCACCGTCGTCCTCATCTCCCACGACGTGAACCTCGCCGCGCGGTTCGCCGGCCGCCTCCTCTTCCTCGGAGAGGGGCGCGTCGTGGCCGACGGGCCGCCGCGGGAGGTCCTCACCCCCGACGTGCTGACCCGGGTCTACGGGGCGAAGGTCGCCGCCGTGGACGTGCCCGGCCTGCCCGCGCCGTTCATCTACCCGGAGTGAGGTGGTCATGAGATCTTGTCTCATCGCGTTCGTCCTCTCGGGTCTGGCCGCCATCGCCGGGGCGGAGGAGCCGTCCGCCGTGGCCGAGGAGATCGAGGTGCTCGGGCGGCGCCTCCCGCGGTCCATCGAGGCCACGGGTGCCTCCCTCTCCGTCGTCTCAGGAGCCGACCTCGCGGCCCGGCAGACCTCGGCGGCCGGGGAGGCGGCCGCCTCGGTCCCCGGCGCCTACCTCGCGGGCGGAGCGCCGGGGA
>JALOQY010000458.1 GCA_025459285.1 Planctomycetota bacterium
CGGCATGGACGACGAGATCCGCTCAGGACCGCGCGATCCGGTGAGAAATGCGGGCTAGCAGCCTGCCGGGGTGAAGGGTCGCACCGCAGAGATCGTCCCTGGCCCCGACAGGCTGCTGATTCTCCCGATTTCGCGGGCTTCCTGGCCCGGTGTCTCCTTTTCAGATGGAATGAAGAAGACACCTGGCCCTGGGACGTGAGCCAGGGGAACCTCCTGAAACTGCACGCCGCCCGGAACTGAAGCAAGACCGGGCATCCTCATCGCCGAGGCCATGAAGCCGTTTCAAGCCGTTGAATGCTGGCAGCCCGTCGCCGAGGGGCCTCCGCGCGCATGGGGGCTTACGCCGACGGGCTGCTAGAATCCGGGAAGATTGACCCAGGGTCATTCTTCCCGGATTTCTGGAGGCACGCATGCGGATGTTCATCCTTCTCCTCCTGGCCGCGGCGGCCTCGACCGCGCGCGCCGATTCTCCCCCCGAGCACGTGGTGGTGACCCACGCGGCGGCGGACGACCCCTTCCACGCCGTGGCGGAGCGGGTCGCCATGCACCGGAAGGCGGAAGTCCTCGCCTTCGACCCCGCCGACCTCGAGTCCCTGCGGAAGGCCCTCGCGGAGCGGGCTCCCCGCTTCGTCACCGTGGTGGCGAAGCCGGAGGTCATCGACACGAACTTCGTCCGGCGCTTCCTGATGATGAGCACGAAGCTCGACGAGGACTTCTTCCCGGACTTCGCGTGGGGTCTCGTGACCGGCGCGACGGCGGCCGACGCGCTGAAGTTCTTCGAGGGAATCGTGAAGGCGGAGAAGGAGGGGCTGCCGAAGCGGTTCCTGCGGAGCTTCGTCACGAGCCAGTGCAGCGCGGCGGGGGACAGCGGGCCCTCCTGGCTGAAGAAGGCGGGCTGGACCACGGACGCCCTCGGTTTCGGCTACGAGGACCGCGGGGCGATCGAGGAGTTCGCCCCGGCGCACCTCCCGGACCTCGCCGGGCGCGGCCTCATCCAGATGACCGGCTGCGGAGACCCGGAGCGGATCTGGCTCTTCAGCGACCAGCGGAACATGGACC
This sequence comes from Planctomycetota bacterium, assembly GCA_025459285.1. GTDB lineage: Bacteria > Planctomycetota > JAJSAM01 > JAJSAM01 > JAJSAM01 > Prado167. The sequence continues at coordinate 1,060 of JALOQY010000458.1, forward strand.
GGGCGAAGCACTGGCCCTACGACCCGGCGAAGGTCGGCCAGAACCCCGGGGACGAGATGTTCTGGATCGACGCGCCGATGCTCGCGGGCCTCTCCCTCTGGCCGGCGGTGCTCACCTCCGGCACGTGCCACTGCGGCTCCCTCGACCGCGTCTTCGTGGAGGGGGACATCGTCTCCACCTTCGGCACCTCGGAGAAGGTGGAGGTCTACCGGATCCCGCCGGGGAAGAGCCTCGGCCTCGCGTACCTCGCCTCCGGCGTCACTGCGGCGATCCTTCCCGTGGGGCCGAACCACGGCTGGCGGACGAACGTCGAGGTAGCCCGGATGTTCGGAAGCGGCGCCCCCCTCGGCGAGGTGATGAGATCCTGCTACGACGAACTCGTCCTCGCGAACGGCGGCGAGGTGAAACTCGGCCTCTACGACGAGGCGGGGAACGACGCCGACCATGGGATCGAGCAGATCATGCGGGGCGGCGCCGCCAACCGCGTCCTCTACGGCGACCCGGCCTTCGCGCCCTTCCCGAAGGTCGAGGGGCTCGCCTCCCCGGTGGTCCGCGGTCCGGCGAAGGAACCGGACGGCGCGCTCCGCTTCGACGTGGAGGTCACGCAGCCGTTCAGCTACGGTGAATACACCGGATCGGACTGCGTGGACCAGTTCAACCGGTTCGCTTCGCGCCTCCTCGCGGCCGCCGACCTGCCCGCCGACCTCACGCCCCACGGGATCGCCTCCGTCGCCCTCGCCGGCGAACCGGAGGAGGGCATCGCGGCGTCGGTGGCGGAGATCCGCTGGGCAGTGGAGGTCTCCCGCGGCGCCTCCCGCCTCCACGTCGCCGCCTACTCGAAGACCGCCGCCGGCCGGCCCGGAGGGCTCGGGACGGAGAAGGGGCAGAAGCTCACGTTCCGCGCCGTCCCCGCCGCGACGGAGGCCGAGCGGCGGTGGGCCGGCGTCGTGAAGGTGCGCGAGGAGGCCGGCCAGGTGGACGCGGCCCTCGACCAGGCGTGGGGCTACGAGTGGAAGGACTGGCGCTTCGGAGACATCCTGAAGTTCGTCTCGGACTTCCTCGCGAAGCACGGTGACGGCCAGAAGGTGACCTTCGAGTTCGACGACGACGCCCGCGACGCCGCGGAGAAGAAGGTCTCGATGAAGCTCGACCACGAGCCCCTGCGGGCCGGCCTCGACCGCGCCTGCAAGGAACTCGGCCTCGCCATGAAGGTGGACGCGAAGCGCAACGTCGTCCGTTTCTCCAAGGTGAAGTGACGTGGCCCCCCTCGCGCGGTCCGCGACCGCCCTCCTGCTGCTCCTGGCCCTGGCGTCCGGATCGCCCGGGGCCGGAGAGCGCGTGGTCTACGTCGGCTCGGACGGCGACTGGGAATCCTTCCTCGAAGCCGTCCCGGAGGCGATGCGCTACGACGACTTCGACCGGCCGGTCTTCTCGCCGATCCTCGCGGTGCCGGACCTCTCGCCCTACCCGGTCGAGATCCGCACCCACGTCCGGCAGGGAAAGCTCGTCTTCCGGGCGGAGGGCCGCCTCGTCGACGGGATCCCCGAGCCGCGGGAACTCGTGGCCGAACTCCGCCAGAAGATCGTGCTGCCGAGCCTCACGGAGAGCGTCGTGCTCACGAAGGACGAGGGGCTCGAACTCGTCTCGGCGGTTCTCGTCCGGATCGGCAAAGGGGAGGAGATCCCCGTCGCGCCGGGCCTCCGCCTCGACCGGCCGGAGGGCGGGGAATGGCAGGTCGTCCTGCGCATGAAGGAGGGCGCCGCGGGGTCGGGCACGGTCCGCCTCGACTTCGAGGTGCGCGGCCACGACCTCGCGGTGGTGGAGAAGTTCCTCGACGACTGGCGGGCCGACCGGATCGTGCTCTGCGGGAAGCTCCCGCCGGCGGTGCGGGAGCGGCTGGCGTCGAAGCGGCCGATGACGGACGGGTCGCCGGCGCGGAAGCTCGAGCCGGAGCGGCCCGTCGTGGTCTCCATCGACTACGACGCGGCCCTCGTCGGAGCCCACGTCGCCGCGCTCGACGACACCGCCCACCTCGTGTTCCGGTCCTCCGTCGAGGAGACGGCGCGCCGCGTGCGGGAGCGGGGTGGTCGCCGGGTGAAGGTCATCCACGGCGGGACGGACGTCCGGAAGGAGGAGTGGGC
>JALOQY010000459.1 GCA_025459285.1 Planctomycetota bacterium
TACTACACGCAGTCCCATGGCTACGACGACGTCCACCACGCCGACCACATCCTGCGCGAGAAGCCGTTCGGGACCGGCCGGGCCTTCTTCGGCGAGGTGACCGCCCACTATCGGGTCACGTGGTACGAGCGGATCCCCTTCCGCTCCCTCGATCCCCTGAGCCGCCACCCGCTCGACCTGCCCGTCTACCCCGTGGAGACGACGGCCTTCTGGATCGAGCCGCCGGAAGCGGTGCTGGCCGGCATACGCCACGATGGACTCGACCCGATGTCCGGGCTGCGCGGCATCGGCTACGCGCTGCGCTCGCTTCTGCCCCTCTTCGTCACCTGCGACACCCTCGACCTCTCGCACTCCGTGGGCTCCGCGAACACGACGTGGCGGGACGTCTTCGTCTGGGAGCACTACCCGAAGGGCCTCGGCTTCACCGCGCGCGGCTACGAGATCCTTGACCGGCTCGTCCCCGCGGCGCGCGGCGTGATCGCGGCGTGCGACTGCGGCGCGGGCTGCCCGCTCTGCGTCGGCAAGCCGCTGCGCCCGGAGACGGTGCTGAACCCCGAGCTCGGCGAGGGCTCGATCCCCTCGCGGCCCGCGGCGCTCGCGATCCTCGACGGCCTCCTCGGCGACGGCACGCGTCTTTCGGAGCCCGACGCCGGCGTCTTCACCGACACGCCGGCCGCCCGCCGTGAGCGCCTCGTCCGGGAGATGCGCCGGTCCCTCGAACGCCGCCGCGAGCCGCTCGTGCTCCGCCCGACGCCCCCCGCCCCGCCCCCGCGCTTCCCGGCCCGCGAGGACGACCGCGCGCTCGCGCTTCCCGACGCCGACCGCCGCCGGCTCCTCCGCCTGCGCCTCGACGGTCTCGAGGATCCGGGACGCGTTCCCGGCCCCCCCGCCGGCCCCGCGGTGCCCGGGGACGCCCGGTCAGCGCGACGCGGGGGCCGCTGACCTACGGTCCCGGAGGGCCCGGTCGATGTGGACATGGAGCCACACCTCACGGCGGTGGTTGGCATCCCACGCGGGGCCGTAGATGTGATAGAGGGCCGCCGCGCCGTCGAACCGGGTCTGCATCTTGCCGGAGGGCGGGACGTGGGTATAGAACTGCGCTCCCTCCATGTTCCGCGGATCGGTGAGCCCCAGGGTCGACCGCCGCAGGGCCTCGTCCGCCGCCGCGAGACACTCCTCCCACGAGGCCCGCGTCTCCTCGTCCGTCCCCCGGGGACGCAGCGGCGGCATGGTCCGGTTGCCGTCGCCCCAGGGCAGCCTCTGGCGGCTCAGGTTCACCACGACGATCGCCACGGCCAGCCGCTGCTGCCACTGTCCGTCGCGGTACTCCTCTTCCCGGCGAGGCTGGTAGACGCCCTGTCGGATGCTCGCCTCGCGGCTGAAGCTCCCGCCGGCCCGGAACCCCCCGCACTCGGCATGCACCACCCCGGCGATGTTCTCCCTGTTCAGCGCAGGCGGCATCTCGGCACCTCCCCTCGGCGCGACGTTTCGGATAGTCTGGATCCGCACCCCGGTGCCAGGCACGCTTTTATCGCCGGCACCGCGAGCACCGGGGGGCGACGGCAAGACCGGCGGGGACGTGAGCCCACCATCGGACGGAGGCATCGCGCCCGTGGATCCGGCCGCCGCGCCGGGTCCGGAACACCCGCGGGCCTCCGAGGATCCGTTGCTTGGCGGACCGCGCGTCCCCGTCTACCCTCGCACCACTCGCCGGAGCGGAGGTGACGCGATGGACGCACCCGCGCCCGACCTCGGATGGTTCGCGCTCTGCATCGCCGCGAAGCGGTTCCCCGAAACGTACGAGTTCTACCGGACGATCGGGTTCACCACGGTCAGGGGAAAACCGGAGCACGGCTGGGTCGGCCTGAACAACGCCGGCACGGATCTCGCGATCATGCGCGACCTTCCCGGGAACTGGCTGAACTTCCGGGGCGGCGACGTCCCGGCTCTCGCCGCCGAGCACCGGCGGCGGGGCCTCGAACCGAACGGCGAGACGGCCTACGATCCGAAGGCCTGGCCGGAGGAGTGGCACACGGGGCCGGGCGGGCGCCGCCTCCCGCTCGAGGGGGCGGCGTGCTACAGCCTCACGGACCCCGACGGCAACACCGTCTACTTCGACACGGTGCCGCTCGAGCGCGTCCGGTACGTCGCCGGGCAGCGGTTCTGCCAGCCGGAGGCCACGGGACGCCTGCTCCGTGGGCAGAGGACGCTCGGCCGGTTCGAGCTTTCGCTCCGGGTGAAGAGCCTGCGGGCGTCGCTCGACTTCTACACGCGCCTCGGGCTCGGAATCGTCTTCGACCGGAGGAAGGAGGGCTTCGCGATCCTCGGCCGCGAGAGACCCGCGCGGCTCCGCCTCGGCCTCTACCGCGGCCACATCCGGAAGAACCTCCTCACCTTCCGGGGAGCCGATGTCTTTTCGGTGGCCAGTCGGCTGGCGAAGTCCGGGCTGCGCCTCGACAGCGGGCCGGAAGTGGAGGAGGACGGGAGCGCCGCCGCATCGCTTTCGGACCCCGAGAGCAACGTCATCTACCTGAACACGATGCCCGGCGAAAAGCCCTGAGCCGTCCGCGCGGCGGGGGGCGAGGGCAAATTCGGATCCGACTCAGCGCCTTCCGGCGTCGTCGAAGGTCAGCCGGCCAGAATACGCCTCGTTCATACTGAGAGCAAGACGCACGTTCAGCATCACCGGCGTTCCCTCAGGAAATCCACCCCGGCGGAGGAAGTCCTCGAGGTCCACGGCCGTGCCGGTTTCGCCGCCGATGAGCAGAGGGGACGCAGGTATCTTGTCAACTTGCCCGATCGTGAGGGGGTATCGACGGAGCAGTGGGCCCTCCGGTACCCGGCCACCGATCGTCGGCCGCCAACCGGCAAGTTGAGAAGGTACCTACGTCCCCGGAACACCCTCCGAAGTCCGCCATGCGCGGGTCAGGGGCGAGCTGGTACTCGTCTCAACTGCCGGGTGCGTCTACGCCCTCACAGTGCGGCCTTGGCCTCGCGTGACGGAGCTCACCCAGGCAAGCGCAAGCGTAGAGATCAACGAAGATCGTCTCGCCACGCGGGGTCCCGACGAAGGCCGCCCAATAACGGATAGGAAATTGTATCGGGCCATGCCAAGCAGCCTCCCTGGCCTGGAGCCTCGTGGGTGCGAACAGAGATGCGAACTCCGCCCATCGCGGCCC
>JALOQY010000460.1 GCA_025459285.1 Planctomycetota bacterium
CGGAGCTCATCGCCAGCGGCCGCTGGCGGGAGGTCGCCTTCAAGCGGTTCGACGTGACACTCGCCGCCGAGGCGCGACGGCCCGGGAAGGCCCACCCGATCTCCCGGATCGTGGAGGAGACGCGGCAGGCGTTCCTCTCCATGGGCTTCACGGAGTGGCAGACCGACTTCGTGGAGTCCGGGTTCTGGGACTTCGACGCGCTGTTCCAGCCGCAGGACCACCCGGCGCGCGACATGCAGGACACCTTCTACGTCGCGCGGCCGGAGCGGGCGACTCTGCCCGACCCGGCGCTGGTCGACCGCGTGCGCCGCACCCACGAGGACGGCGGCGACACCGACTCCACCGGCTGGGGCTACCGGTGGTCCCCGGACAAGGCGCGCCAGGCGATCCTGCGCACGCACACCACCGCCACCACGATCCGGGCCCTCGCCGCCGACCCGAACCCCCCGCGGAAGATTTTCACGATCGGCAAGGTCTTCCGCCGGGAGACGATCTCCTACAAGCACCTGCCGGAGTTCATGCAGATCGACGGGATCATCATCGATGAGGGCGCCACGCTCGCGACGCTGAAGGGCACCCTGACGGAGTACTACCGGAAGCTTGGCTTCCCGAAGATCCGCTTCAAGCCCTCCTTCTTCCCGTACACGGAGCCCTCGGCGGAGATCTACGTCTTCCTCGAAAGTCGGGACACGTGGGTGGAACTCGGCGGCTCCGGCATCTTCCGCCCGGAGGTCACGCGGCCGCTCGGCTGCAAGGTGCCCGTCCTCGCCTGGGGCCTCGGGCTCGAGCGACTCGCGCTGTTCCGCTACGGCGCGGAGAACATCCGCGCGCTCTACGACGCCGATCTCGCGTGGCTCCGGGAGGTGCCGCTATGCCGGTAGTGGGGATTTCCACGGCCGACCTCCGGAGGCTCCTCGGGAGGGAGATCGGCAGCATCGCGCTGGCCGAGGCCATCGACCAGCTCGGCTGCGACCTGAAGGAGTTGTCGGAGGTCGTCCTCTACGAGTGCCCGGCCTGCGGGACGACGATGGACCGCCTGCCCCGCGAGGATGCCCCCGTCGAATGCGACGCCTGCGGCCATCGGGGCGCGGCGCCGTTCCCGAAGACGGGCGGTGACGAACGCATCCGGCTCGACCTCGTGCCGGCGAGGCCCGACCTCTTCAACGCCATGGGCCTCGCCCGGGCGCTGCGGGGTTTCCTCGGTCTGGCCCGCGGTCTCCCGGCGATCCGGGTCCCGGCGGGGGAGGTCACGGTCGAGGTCGATCCCGCGGTCCGCGGCGTCCGGCCGTTCATCGCCTGCGCCGAGGTGACGGTGCCGCCGCTCACCCGGGAGCAGCTCGTCCTGACCTTCCGGCTCCAGGAGGACCTCCACTGGGGCGTGGGCCGCGATCGGAAGAAGGCCTCCATCGGCGTCTACGACCTCGAGAAGCACGGGACGGCCATCCGCTACACGACGCTGCCGCCGGACTTCCGCTTCACTCCGCTCGGGATGGCCGGCCGGTCGCTCTCCCTCGCGGAGATCCTCGCGGAGCACCCGAAGGGCCGGGCCTACGCCGGGCTGCTCGCGGGTTTCGACCGCTATCCCGTCCTCGTGGACGCAGCGGGCCGGGTCCTCTCGATGCCCCCGATCATCAACAGCGAGGAGACGAAGCTCGCGGTCGGCTCGCGCCGGCTCTTCGTCGACGTGACGGGCACGGACGAGCGGGCCGTCCTCGATTCCCTCGCGCTCCTCGTCACCGATCTCCTCGAACTCGGCGGCGAGGCGCGGAGCGTCGGCATCACGGAAGCCGGCGCAAAGAGGCTCACGCCCGACCTCGCGCCGGCCCGGTACTCGTTCTCGCCGGCCCGCGCGGCGGCGCTGATCGGTGTGCCGCTGACCAGTGAAGAGGTGCAGGACCGCCTCGAGCGGATGCGCCTCTCCGTGGAGCCGGGAGAGAAGGCCGGGGAGTTCACGGTCCTCGTGCCGCGCTACCGGGTGGACGTGAAGCACGAGGTGGACCTGATCGAGGACGTGGCGATCGCCCACGGTTACGAGAACCTGCCGTCGCTCCTCGTCCCCACGATGACGGTGGGGGAGGAGCACCCGCGATCGGTCCTCGGGCGGAAGCTGCGCGCGGTCTTCACCGGGCTCGGTTTCGTGGAGGTCGTGAACTTCGTCCTGACGAACCGCGAGGACCACTACGCGAAGATGCGGCTCCCCGGGGAGTTCTCCGGGGCGACGATCCGGAACCCCATTTCGCCGCAGCAGGAGATCGTGCGGGTCCACCTGCTCTCCGGCCTCATGGCCGACTTCGCGCTGAACAAGACGCGGGAGATGCCCCAGCCGATCTTCGAGATCGGCGACGTCGTGACCGCCACGGCGGAGGGGACGATCCAGCGACCGCACCTCGCGATCGGCGTGATGGGGCCGCGGGCCGACTTCGCGACCCTGCGTTCGCTCGTGGACGCCCTCGCCGCGGAGTTCGCCGTACCCATCGACCTGCGGCCGCTCGGCGACGACCCGTTCGGGCCGGTCTTCCTGCCCGGCCGGGCCGCGGCGCTGTGGCTCGACGGGAAGCCCGCCGGCGTGCTCGGCGAGGTCCACCCCGCGGTGGTCGTGGGGTGGGGCCTTGACCACCCCGTGGTGCTCGCGGAGGTGGACCTCGCGGCGCTGCTCCCGGGGGGGGCCGGGTGAGCGGGACGCACCGCCCCGGCGCGAGCGGCCCCGGGCTGGCGGGTTACTCCGTCTTCCGAGAGGCGCTCGCGACGGGGGGTTGCCGACTCTGTGCCCTCGCGGGGAACCGGACGCGCATCGTCGTGGATCGCGGGAACCCCGGAGCCCGGGCCATGGCGATCGGGGAGGCGCCGGGGGTGGAGGAGGACCGGCGGGGACTCGCGTTCGTGGGGCGGGGCGGGCGGCTCTTCGACCAGCTCGCGCGGGAAGCCGCGATCGAGCCGGATCGCGATCTCCTGATCGCCAACATCGTGAAGTGCCGGCCGCCGGACAATCGCGTGCCCCGCCCGGAGGAGGTCGCGGCGTGCCTCCCGTACCTCCGGCAACAGATCGAACTCGTGCAGCCGGTCGTGATCGCCTTCCTCGGGGCCACGGCGCTGCGGACGCTGTGTCCGGCCATGGCGCGGTCCGCGATGCGCGACCTCGTGGGGCGCCTCTTCGCCGATCCGGAGTTCCCTG
>JALOQY010000461.1 GCA_025459285.1 Planctomycetota bacterium
CTACGCGGGCTTTGGGGCGGGAGGAGGTTGGTCGGGGCGAGTGGATTCGAACCACGCTCCGCCGAAGGCTCCGCGTGGCGAGGTGCTGGCGCGCCCTGACCACCGGTGTCGCTCAAAGGGGGCTGCCGCCTACATGCGTTTACCTAAGGACTCTTGGCGGCGTCGATGAGTGATGGACTCTTCGGCATGAGCCAGACCGCCAGAGAGTGGTCCATCATCAAGAGATTGCTTCCACTGGGCTGGGAGGAGGTCGCTCGCAGCACCGGCGCGATCCAGCGCGCCAGGTACATGAAGCGCCCTGCTGATCTTCTGCGCCTGACCCGACCATGCTCAGCTGAGCATAGTCGGGTCAAGCTCAATGTGCACCTCGCCGCCCAATCCGCGCTCGCCGCCGCGTCCGGGGTGCTGACCCCTCAGCCATGCATCCCCGCGACCACGGCTCCGTGGACACCGGGGTCTCCGCAGGTGGTGGAGGCGTTCCTGCCCACCCTCAACAACACCTCGCAGCTGATGTGCACGTGGGCCGGGGTCATCACCGTCGCGAACCCGGGCCAGATGAAGGAGAACATCGCGCAGCCCTGGCCGGTACGGGGGGAGGCCCCGATCCCGCGGTGCCCCGATCCACCCCGCGGTCGCCGGCACAGGGCACGCGAGCGCCATCGGAAAGGTCGAACCTCGGACCGCCTCGTTCGTTCAAGATACCGGCGGGATGGGAAACCCGGAGGTGTCAGGATGGTCCACCGCGTAGGCCTGATCGCCGTCGCCCTGATGACACTCGCCTGCTCCCCGAAGCCCGCCGCGGGACCCGTGTCCGCGGACCCGGTCGCCGACGTTTCCTCCATCGCGAACTGGACGGAGGAGGAGTCGCTCGCGTTCCGGACGGACGTGAAGCCGGGGTGGCTCGCACTTTCGGCCAAGGACGTCGAGACGGGAGAGCCGGTCCGGGATGCGGCCTTCCACTCCGTCCGCTTCTCGTTCGAGCAGCGGCTCGTCGAGGCCCATCCCCCCATGAAGGTGGACGGCCCCGCTCGTCTGGAGTGGTCGGTCGGCACATTGAACAGGCGCTCCTGGTGCTGGAAGCTCGCGGCCGGATGGTATCAGCTCTGCATCGACGCGGACGGCTACCGGAACACCTGGACGCCGGTCTTCCGGGTCGAGGAGGGGCGTGAGACTCCTCTCGCTGTCGAGCTGCGGAAGGCCAACCGGCTGAAGGTGAACGTGCTCGACGAACGCGGCGCGCCGATCGCGGAGGGTGGAGTCCTCCTGCTGGGCAAGGACTTCCGCGCCGGGCTGCACATCGCGAACGGCGTCGGCGAGAGGTTCGTGCCCGTGGACGAGGTCAGCATCGAGGTGGGGCGGACGTTCCTCGAAGAGTATGCCGACGAGGTCGTCACCGTCCCTCTCCGCCCGGGGATCGTGAACGAGGTGACGATCCGCCTTCGTCGCTGATCCGACGGGAAGATCCCGATCGCGTCCGAGCGTCCGGGGCACGGCCGTGGAGTATGCACAGGACGGCGCGAGGTCCGGCGTCCGTCCTGACGACGACGTCGACCACCCGCCCCGCAGCCGTGTCACGCCGGTGGAGCGTGGACTCCATGTCGGAATGTCTCGAACTGCATGGCCCGCGAGGATGCGGCCTTGCATCGAACCGCACCCGACGGATGATCGTCTGCTGCGGTGTGCGCCGGGGGACCGGGCGGGATCCGCGGTGCCGCAGCACGAGCCGGCGAAGCTTCTCCGTGACCTTCGTCTCGAAGGCCTCGTCCCCGGTCGGCCCCGCGACGAACTCCCCGCCCGCGAGGAGGAGCCCGTCGGAAGAGAGGGCGTGGACGTGGGGATGGGAGTTTGCCGAACTTCCGTACGTCGGGATGGCGGCCACGAAGCTGGGCACGCCGTCCCGGCGCGAGAGGGTCGCCCGGAGGCACGCCTTCACGGCACGAAACGGTCCGAGTTTATCCGCCAGAGCCTCGAAGCCGAGGTGCACGGTCTCCTGCGGGGTGAGGTATCCCTTCCGCTTCAGCGCGCATGGGTCCGAGTACACCTTCATCGCGACGGAGAGTGACAGGCGCCCCCCGCGAGGCCAGGCAGCCGGCGGGGAATCGGGGGCGTGCCACGGCTGCTCACCTTTTGCTGAGGACGATGTCGGCCGTGCCGCCCGCCTCGGCTTCCGCGCTCCCCGTGCAGTGGGACTCACCGCGCTGCGCGTGTGCCGAGACGTGGCAGCGCCCGGGAGGCAGGCCTTCGATCACGTAGGAGTCGTTCCCGTCCACGCGGCCTTCGAGCATCAAGTTACCTCCGGCAACGAACGCGCGGACCGATTCCACCTGCGCGCCGGCAGGAACCGTCAGCCTCCCGCGGATCGTGAGGCCGGGCATGAGATCGACCGCGCTCTCCGCGCCCTCCGTGACCGCGGCCCACGCGATCCGCCCGTCGGGCAGCGGTCCGGCGTAGAAGCGGAACTCGCGGTCACCCTCCGACGGGAGGAAGTGGAAGCGGATCCGCCCGTCTCCGGGCATCTCCGCGGACCACCTGCCGCTGGTCGACTCCGTCGCGAATGAGAGCGTGGCGCGGAAGCCGGCGCCGCCCGGCCAGCCCGCCACGCGGACCGTGACGGCCGACAGGCCGGCGGCCACGATCTTCACCTGCGAGGCGCTCTCCGCGGCCGCGGCCGCGCCGATCGTCTCGTACCGATCCACCCCCCGCGCCACGCTCGCGCGGACCTCGATCGCCCCGGCCGGGGCGGCCCGGATCGCGAACGAACCGTCCGATCCGAGCCGCTCCTCCGTCCATCCGGCCGCCTCATCCCCGGCCGGCCGCCACTCGATGCGGCCGCGGCGGACCGGGAAGCCCTCTGCGTCCAGGACCGTCCCGGAGACGTTCCGGAGCGCCCCCAGGCGGACCGTGCCGTCGGCGGGCTTCCAGTCCGCGCGCTCGATCTCCTGCACGTCCTCGAGATCCCCGCCCGGCTCCACGACGAGCACGTAGGACCTTGCAGGATCGAGCCCGCCGAGGCACACCGTGCCGTCTTCCCCCGTCGTCCCGCGACAGATCGCCTGCCACGCGAAGAGCGGGCGCTCCGCCGACGGCGCGTGCACGTGGACCTCCGCGCCGGCGACCGGGTGGCCCGCGGCGTCGAGGACGCGGACGACCGGCCGTGCCGCCGCGGC
>JALOQY010000138.1 GCA_025459285.1 Planctomycetota bacterium
CAAGAGCCTCGGCGCCGCCGATGACGAGGCGGAAGCGTCCGCCGAGGAGGGGGGGGCGGAGGGTGACCCCGGCGCGCCCCCCGGGGAGGCGAGGAAGTTCTTCCCCGACACGGCGTACTGGAACGCGCACGTCCGGACGGACCGGAATGGCCGGGCGGAGTTCTCCTTCCCCTTCCCGGACTCGCTGACCACCTGGAAGGCCACGGTGCGCGGCGCGACCAGCGATACGTCGGTGGGGAGCGCCACTCGGGACTTCGTGACGACGAAGAACGTCATCATCCGTCTCCAGGCGCCGCGGTTCTTCCGCGAACGCGACGAGGTGGTGGTGTCGGGCATCGTCCACAACTACTTCGACGAGGCCCTGCCCGTGACCGCGGCGGTCCGGGCCGAGGGTGACTGCCTCGAACTCCTCGACCGCGGCGAATTCGGCCGGGCGGAAGTCGCATTCACCGTGGGTCCGAAGAAGGAGCAGCGGGTGGACTGGTGGTTCCGGGTGGTCCGGCCGGGGGAGGCGACGGTCACGATGTGGGCGAAGTCCGAGCGCGAATCGGACGTCGTGCAGATGAAGTTCCCGGCGCTCGTCTATGGCGCGGAGAAGTTCTCGGCGCTGGCCGGGAGCTTCACCGGCCCCGGCGGCCGTCCGGGCAGCGGCGGCGCGGCGGAGCTGCGGTTCGAGGTCCCCGCGCAGCGGCACGAGGAGGCCACGAGCCTCGTCGTGGAGGTGAACCCCACGGTCGCCGGGACGCTGCTGTCGACGCTGCCGTATCTCGCCGACTACCCTTACGGCTGCGTGGAACAGACCATGAGCCGGTTCGTTCCCGCGGTGGTGGTGAAGAAGACGCTTCTCGACCTCGGGTTCACGCTGGAGAGCCTCGGGGTCAAGCCGGAACGGGATGTTCCCGAGGGATACTGGGGCCGTCCGGAAGTGCAGAAGCTGAAGGTCCTGCGCGACGCGGAGCTGTCGGAACTCGTGCGCCAGGGGCTGAAGCGGATCGCCGACTTCCAGAAGGCCGACGGTTCCTTCGGCTGGTGGAAGGAGAGCCCCTCCGACATCCGCATGACGGCCTACGTCGTCCGCGGCCTCGGCCTCGCGCGGGCGGCGGGTGTCGAGGTGGACACCGCGATGCTCCAGCGTGGCGCGCAATGGCTCTTCACGGCCCTGAAGGACGTCGATCTCGCGGAGCGGGAGGAGAAGGGCATGGGCTTCGAGGGCAACCTCTACGCCGCGGCGGTGACGGCGCTCCTCGAAGTGGCCCAGCTCGATGGGGAGCCGAAGGCCCTCGTCCAGAAGATCGTCCTGTGGCTCGACGCGAACCGGGAGAAGCTCGGGGCCGTGTCGCGTGGACTCCTCGCGATCGCGCTCGATCGGCTCGGCATGAAGGATCGGGCGATCATCGTCTGCGAGAACCTCACGGACCAGGCGCTCCTCGACCGGGACAACGGCACCGCGCGTTTCGGCCGGAACGAGGGGCACTACGGCTGGCACGACGACGCGGTGGAAGCGACGGCCACCGCTCTCCGGGCGTATCTGAAGGTGAAACCGGACAGCGACCTGATGGGCATGATGGTGAAGTGGCTCGCGACCAACCGCCGGGGGGCCCACTGGAAGTCCACGATGGACACCTCCGTGGCGGTGCTGGCGCTGTGCGACTACCTCCGCGTCAGCCGGGAACTGACGCCGGACCTGACCGTGAAGATCCTCGTGGACGGGAAGCCGCTGAAGACCGTGCGGCTCACGAAGGACAACGTCTTCACGGCCGACAACCGGCTCCTCCTGCGCGGGGCGGAACTCGCCGCCGGGACGAGGGTCGTGCGGATCGAGGCCGAGGGGACGGGGAACCTCTGGTTCTCCGGGGCCCTCACCGTGTTCACCACCGAGGATGACATCCGGGGGGCGGGGAACGAGATCCTCCTGGCCCGGAAGGTCTACCGCATCCACAAGTCGGCGCGCGAGGTGACGCGGAAGGTGTGGGTCCGGGACCACGAGGAGGAGCGGAAGGTCACCGAGGTCGTCGAGGAGAAGGAGCCGCTCGCGAACGGGGCGGAGCTTTCGGTCGGCGACGAGGTGGAGGTGGAGATCGCGATCACCGCGAGGAACGACTATCAGTACCTCGTGTTCGAGGACATGAAGGGTGCGGGCTTCGAAGCGCTGGACCTGCTTTCGGGCCACGACTGGGGCGGCTTCCTGAGCTACCGCGAGATGCGCGACGAGCGGGTGGCCTTCTTCTGCTCGCGGCTGCCGCAGGGCGAGCACCGTCTCTCGTACCGGCTGCGGGCCGAGATCCCCGGCGTCTTCAACGTCATGCCCGCCGCGGGCCACGCGATGTACCTGCCGGACGTGCGGGCGATCAGCGATGGCATGAGGCTCTCGATCTCGGAGCCCGGCGTGCGCTGACAGCCCGTCGCCGTAAGCCCTCAGGCGCGCGGAAGCCTCTGGGCGACGGGCTGTCAACGGGCGGGGCGGACGCGGAGGCGGACGAGGCGCCCGGGGGCGAGGATCTCCCGGGCCGCCGCGGCGAGACTTGCCGGCGTGACCTCCGCGACCCGGGCCCGCAGGTCGCCGGCCGGACCGGCGAGAGCGGCCCGGCGGGCGAGGCGGATGGCGAGCGTGATGGAGCGGGACTCGGCGATCGCCGTCGCGGAGAGCCACGCCGTCCGGGCGTCGCGGGCCAGTTCCTCCGGCACCCCGTCGTCGCGGGCCGTGGCGAGGAACGACTCCATCGCCTCGGCCGCCTCCGCCGTGCGGTCGGGGCCGATGCCCGCGTAGACCGCGAGGATGCCGGCGTCGGCGAGGGCCTCGACGAACGCTCCGGCCTCGTAGGCGGTGGAGCGGTCCTTGGTGAAGTGGCGGAAGACCTGCCAGCCGAGCGCCATCTGGAGGACCGCGGCATCGGCCTCGCCGGGCGCGCCGGCCCTCGGGGAGGTCGCTCCGAAGACGAGCCAGGCCCGACCCGAGGGGTGGGACTCGTCGGCGGGAGGCGGGTCGGCGGGTGGGGGCCGGGTGGGGGTCGCGGGGAGAACGGGCTCTCCATCGGGGCCGGCGACGAGAGCGGCGAGCTCCCGGGCCTTGCGCGGCGCCACGGAGCCGACCAGTGAGAGGAACACCGGACCGGCGAGATAGTGGTCGCGGTGGAACGCCTCGATCTCCGCCCGGGTAGCGGAGGTCACTCCTCCGGGGGTGCCGAGGGGCTCGTTCGCGTAGGGGCCGCCGTGGAACACGAGCCCGCGGAAAGCGGAGACGGCGAAGGCCGTGGGGCGCTCCCGGGCGGCGCGCTGATCGCGCAGGAGCGTGCCGCGCGCCTCGGCCACCGCGGCCTCGGGGAATTCGGCGGCGTGGATCATCTCCGACACGGTGCGGAGGGCCGTCTCGAGGCCCTCGGCGGGGACGGTGAAGGAGAGGATCGCGAGATCCCGCTCCACGCCGAGGGACCACGAGTTCCCGAGGGCATACATCCGCCACCGGATGTCGTCGCCCGCGGCGGCGGAGGCGGCGGCCGCGGCGCGGAGGGTCAGGGCGGAGAGGCCCTCGCGTCCCGGCGGGTCGTAGCGGGAGCCCGCCGGGAAAGCCAGCGCCCCGGAAACGATCGCGGGGCCGGCCCGCTCGACGTGGAGCAGGGTGAGCCGGGACGTGATCGGGACGCGGGAGAAGCCCTCGTCGGCCAGGAGAGACGGGTCGGTCAGCGTCTCCTCCGGGGCCGGATCCGGGACGCGAAGCACCGGGGGCGGGGGGCCGAAGGAGCCATCGCCGCGGGCGACGGAGGCGGGCGTGGGGACCTCGGAGCCGGGCGGGAGCAGCCAGAGCAGACGCAGGTTCGAAGGGACGACCCACCGCGCGGCGACTCGCCGGAGGTCCGCCTCGCCGATGCGCCGGTAGCGGTCGGGGCCGGACAGCGCGGCGGGAGGGCCCTCCGGGGAGTAGAAGCCGTAGATCGCCCCCCGGCCGACATGGCGGGCCAGAGAGTCGAGGTCCTCCACCGCGAGCCGCTCGCGGGCCTCGAACCACGCGGCGATCTGCGGAATTCCCTGCAGGGGGAAGTCGGGCCGGGGGAGTTCCGCGAGCAGGGCGAGGAGCGCGTCCCGCGCCTCGGCGGGGGCGGGAGGATCGGGGAGTGTGAGGTGGACGGACAGGAGGTTGCGGTCCGCCATGGGGGAGAAGTACGTCTCGGCGGCGAGCGCGAGGGACGTGTCGGTCACGAGCCGCTGGGCTACCCAGCCGGTGAGGACCTCCTTCAGGAATCGGAGGGGCAGGTAGTCGGGGTGGAGGTAGCCGGGCAGGGCCACGGACAGGTAGAGCGCGGGCCCCGCGCCCTCCCGGTAAAGGACGGCCTCCTGGAACCGGCCGAACCGCTCCGGCGGGGCGGGGACGGGCGGCGGAGGCCGGGCGGTCGACCGCCATTCGCCGAACCAGTGCCGGATTCGCGCCATGGCGGAGGCGGGGTCGAAGGCCCCGGCGAGCACGAGGACCGTGTGCTCGGGCCGGACCCGGGCGGCGAAAAGGGCCGCGAGGTCTTCGCGGGAGATGCGGGCGACGGTCTCTGCTGAGCCGTAGATCCGCTCTCCGTAGGGGTGCGGGCCGAACGCGAGCCGGCGGAGTTCCATGTGCGCCACGGAGTCGGGTTCCGCTTCCCCGCGGGCGATCTCGTCGAGGACGACCCGGCGCTCCTCCTCGACCTCGGCAGGGAGGAAGGCCGGCGCGGTCAGCGCGTCGGAGAGGATGTCGAGGGCGAGGTCGAGTTGCTCCCGGGGCAGCAGGACCCCGTACTCGGTGAAGTCCTCCGAGGTGAAGGCGCTGGTCCGGCCCCCGAGTCTCCAAACCTCCCGCTCCGCGCTTCCCGCCTCGCGCCGGGCCGTGGTGCGGAACACGAGGTGTTCGAAAAAGTGGCTCGCGCCGGCGAGGGCGGGGAGTTCGCCGGAGCGTCCACCGCGGACGAAGGCCCGCACGGCGATCGCGGCAGCGTCGGGACGCGGGGCGAGGAGGACGGTGAGCCCGTTGTCGAGGACCTCACGCTCGGCCGCGAGGGCCGCCGGCGCAACGGCGAGGAGGAGGGCGAGCATGGCAACCGGACGCATGGGCGGATTGTAGAAACCGGGTCGGGCGCCGCCCCGTTTCGCTCGCCCCGGCGGACCCGGGTAAGATGGCGTCGCGTGGAAGATGCATCGGTGCAGGGACGCGTGGCAGACGATCCGAGGAGGTTCCGCGGTGCCATGACGGGATTCTCGTGGCGATCCCTGCTCCGCGTTTCGGCGGTCCTCTGCGGCGTGCTGCTTCTCGCGGGCTGCAGCATGTTCGACGAGGAGCGGGAGCTGGTGCAGGTGTTCGTCGTCGTGCTTGTGGTGAGCACGGGACTCAACCTCATCCTGATCGCCCTGCTCCTGTTCTACTTCCTGCCCTTCACGCGGCCCCTCCGGAAGAGGAAGCGACGGCGATGAGCGACGAACCGATCCGATTCCTCGTGGATGACCACCTGCGGCGCCTCGCGCGCTGGCTCAGGTCCGCGGGCGCCGACGCGGCGTGGGAGGCGTCGATACCCGACCGGGAACTCTACCGCCGCTCGTGGGTCGAGAAGCGGACCATCCTGACGATGAAGAAGAGCCTGTGGGCGCCGCGGATGGTGAAGATCCGGAGCTTCGAGATCGCCGAGCAGTTCGCCCAGGTGGTCCTCGAATGCGGCCTCGACCCCTACGAGCGGGCCTTCACGCGCTGCGTGGACTGCAATGTGCCGACCGCGGACGTGCCGCGGGAGGAGGTCGCGGCGGACGTCCCGCCGAAAGCCTTCGCGCGGTACGACCAGTTCCGGCGCTGCCCGGCCTGCCGGAAGGTCTTCTGGCGGGGCACGCACACGGAGCGGACCCTCGAGTTCTTCGAATCGGCCACGGGTCGGCCCCGCCCGGAGAGGTTCAGTTAGTCAGCGTGAAGCGGATGGGGACTTCCACGAGGCTTCGGACCGGGCGGCCCTGGACCGTCGCGGGAGTGAAAACCCAGTCCCGGACGGCGCGGATCGCCGCCTGGTCCAGCATCGCGTGTCCCGAGGAGACCTTCACCTCGATGGTCCCCACCGACCCGTCGGAAAGGACCTCCACCGACAGCAGCACGCGCCCCTCGATGTTCTCCTCGATGGCGCGGCGAGGGTAATCGGGCTTCCGGTTGCCCTTCCGGGCGGGCACCGCGGTGGTGGGGGCGGGGGCCGGCGGCGGGGGCGGAAGCGCCGGGGGAGGTGCGGCGGCGCGCGGGGGATCGGCGGGCGCCACCGCGATGACGCGCTTTTCCGGTCGGTCGACGCGGGGCGGGGGATCCGCCGGAACCGGCGGCAGGATCTCCTCCGGCGGCAGCGGCATCGATTCAGGTTGAACGAGATACTCCTCGTCCGGCGGATCCTCCCGTTCCGAGGGGGGTTCCGGAGGGGGCGGCGGGACGAGAGGTTCCGGAGGGACCGGCGGCGGAAGCGGTTCGAGGGGCGGGGGGGCGTCGGGCTCCGCCGTGAGATGGGCGGTCTGGAGTCGCGGGGCCCGCGCCCTCGTGAGCCAGGGGAGGAAGAAGAGGGCCGAGAAGACCGCCGCGTGGAGACCGAGCGAGAGCGCCAGCGATGGTGGAACGCGCCTCAGCAGTCGTGCAACCCTGGCGATCACGATGCCATAGGAAACGGTCCGCGGCCGCGGGAGGCGAGGATTTCCCCGGTCCTGTACATTGCGCCGACAGGGTGACGGCCGAATGTCGGCCGGTCGCCGCACATGATGTCGCGAGGCCGGGGGGCTGCTACGCTCTCTTCCGATGCGGATCGCCGGACGAGTGTGGCGCGGGGCGGTGGGGGCGTTTGGGCGCCGCCCGCGCACGACCCCCCTCGGCCGTGTCTGGCTACTCGTTTCCCTGGCGCTCGTCGCGGGGGGGACGGTGGGGGCGGGCCGGGGCATCCTCGCCCTGGGGTGCTGTCTCCTGGCGACGGCGGGACTCGCCTTCGTGCTCCCCGTGCGGAATCTCCGGGCCGTGACGGTGGAGCGCATCCTGCCGCCCCGGGCCCATGCCGGAGAGGAGATCTTCGCGGTGGCGCGGGTTCTCGTCACCGGGCGGCGGCCGGCGTTCTCGGTTGTCCTGACGGACGGTCTCGATGGGGCCTGCACGCGCCCGGGGCGGGCCGTGGCGCTGCGGTCGGCGCCCGACGAGCCGGCGGTCGTCCGTTATGCCCTGCGGTTCCGCGAACGCGGCCAGCGCGAGGTGCGCGCTCTGGAGCTGTCCACGCGCCATCCCCTGGGCCTGTTCGAGTATCGCGTGAAGCTCGATGTCCCCGGCCGCATCCTCGTGCTGCCGCGGAGGGGTTCGTTCCGGAGGGACCCCCTGCCCGGCGTGCGTTTCGCCCGGCGGATGACATGCGGGGAGACTTCGCGCGAGAAGGGGCAGGAGGAGTTCGGAGGCCTGCGCGAGTACCGGCCGGGGGACAATCCGCGCCTGCTCGCGTGGAAGGCGAGTGCCCGCCACGGCCGCCTCATGGTGAAAGAGCAGGAAGACGACCTCTCGAAGAAGGTCACGCTGTTCCTCGACGTGGGGGTGGACGCCGCGGCGAAGGCCCGTGGCGGGGCGCGCGCGCTGGCCGAACGGGCCATCTCCTTTACCGGGGAATTGACTCGGCTCCTCGCGCGGCGGAACTGGCGGGTGGAGATCGTGGCCCGCGGACCCGGCCCGGTCCGGGTGTCGAGCGGTCGGGCGGGACGCTCGCTCGGGGAGGTGGAGGAGGCGCTGGCCGTGCTCGTGGTCGGACCCGGCGGCGGGATCGACGAACTGCTTCCTGTCGTGGGGCCGGATGACCTCTTCCGGTCCCTGCCGATCCTCGTTCTTCCGTCCGTGGAGCCGGAGCGGCTCCGGGCGGCACTTGCCCGGATGCCCGTCGGACGCGCGCCCGTGGTGTTCCGCATGGATGCGGCGTGGGAAAGGAGCGTCTTCCGCTACCGTGAAGGCTGAGCCGCAGATACCCGCGGATGGACCGACACCGGCCGGCGCCGGGGAGTCGCGCGACCGGCGGTCGGGCACCTCCGTCCACACCGTCCGGGACGCCGGGCGTGGCCTCCGGAGCCGCACACGGCTGGCCCTCGCCGCGGCGTTCGTCCTGTTCGGTGTCGAGACCGGCGAGCCGGGCGCGGCATGTGCGGCCGCCGTCCTGCTGATTCCGCTCCGGTCGCGGTGGCTGGGGTTCCTCGGCCGGGTGAACCCGGCCCTGTCCTTCGCGTTTCCCGCGGCGGTCCTGCTCCTCGTCTGCGGGATCCGGGGGGAGGCGGCGACCATCCTGCCGCGATGCCTCGGCCTCGGGGCCGCACTCGTCCTCGCGGCGGCATTCCTGCGGTCTCGACTCGCGCCGGTGGACCACCTGTTGCTGATCGGGGGCGGAATCCTGCCCGTGATCTGCGGCGCGGTCCAGGCCGATCTGCTGTTCCTCCCCCTGCTCGCGATCTGGCTCTTCGCGGCTCTCGCGGCGGTCAGCGCGGCGCAGGCGAAGTTCGAGGAGGAGCGCGTGCTGGACGCCGCGCGGGTACGGGGCGAGGCGCGGACGTCGGCGGAGGAGGTGGGTGGGCGGTCTCCGGACGCCGCCACGGAAATGGGGCGAGGAGTGGCGTTCCTCTCGTTCACCGGTTTCGCGGCGGGTGTCCTCCTCGCTCTCCTCCTGCCGGCCGCGGTGGAAGCGATCGGCGAGGCGTTCGCCCCGGTCGAGGTAGCCCTCCCGGCCCTGCCGCCGGTGGAGATCGGTCCGGACGGAACGCCCCGGTTCGCCATCCCGGAGGAGGAGGGGTGCTCGATGCCCTTCGGTCCGCGGCTCACGCGGGAGGCCTTCCTCCGCCGTCTTTCGAGCTTCGGGCTGACCTTGCTCCTGCGCCCGGCGGACGCGGGGGCCGTGCCGGGGGGCACGCTCCTCGTGCGGGGGGAGTGCTACGACACGCTCACCTCGGACGGGCGATGGATCCGGGCGCGGGCCTTCGAGCGGGCGGTGTACGACGCGGAGGACGGGAGTGCCGACAGCGCGGTCACCGTGGGACCGGGCGGCCCCTTCGTGGCGGAGTACGTGGTGCCGCGGGGTCTCGACCGGACCCTGTACGCGCTATCGGACGCGGCAGAGTACCGGAACGTCGCGAGGGTCGTCCGCGACGGCATCGGGAACTTCTTCGCGGTGGGGCCGGCGGCGCCGCTCCAGGCCTTCGTGGTCGCCTCGGAGGTGCGGGAGTGGTCCGACGAACCGCTGGCCGATCCGGGCCCGGAGTTCCTCCTGGTGCCGGAGGGACTGCGCGACCTCGCCCTCTCGGACGCGTCCCTGGCGGAGGGTGCCGGCGACTCCCGCGCCGTGGAGGCGCTGGCCCAGACGATCCGCGGCCGCTGCGTCCGGCTGGAGCGCGACTTCGCGCCGGGCAACGCGGAGGAGACCGCCCCCGACCGCTTCGACCCGGCGGGATTTCTCCTCGCGCGGCGCTGGGGCCGGAACATCGACTTCGCCACGGCCTTCGCCGTCGTCCTCCGCAATGCCGGGGTGCCGTGTCGTCTGGCCACGGGCTATCGGGACGGGACGTGGGTGGACGACGGCGGGTTCTACGCCTTCGAGGCGTCCCACACGTTCGCGTGGGTGGAGATCCCGGTCGCGGGAGCGGGGTGGGTGGCCGTGGACCCCACGCCGCCGGCGCTCGACGTGCTCGGCGAGGAGCGACTGGCGGAGGTCTTCGAGAAGCCTCCCGAGGAGCGACCGGAAGAGGCGGAGCGGGCGGCCCGGAGGAAGGACGAGCCGGGCGTGCTCCCCGGATGGGCGCGGGCGGTGGAACGGTTCCTCCTCGGGCTCCTCCCCGGGGCGCTCGGTCGCGGCCCGGTGGGACGCGCCCTCGTCTGGGTCGTGATGCTGCTGGTCGGCGCACTCCTGATCGGGATCGCCCTCGCGGCGGGCGAGCGCGGTGCGCGCCTGATCCGGCGGGCGGCGGGGACCGCGGCGGACGGCGGCCCATTGCCGGCGTTCTTCGAGCGCCTCGTCGCCGCGCTCCGGCGGCACGGACTGCGTCGCCGGCGCGCGCAGACGCCCCTGGAGTTCGCGCGGGGAGCGTTCGCGGTGCTCGGGCCGGGCTTCGAGACCGTGCGGGACGTGACGGTGGAGTTCTGCGCCGTCCGTTACGGTCGGGCCAGTGTCGCCGCGGAACGGGAGCGGGTCCTGCTCGACCGGGTGGCCCATCTGGAGGCGGCCCTCGCGGCGCGTCGCGAGAAGCGGCGGCGCGGGGCCGGCGCGGCGCGTGCGCTGCTGGTGCTCGCCCTCTGCGCCCTTCTCGCGGGCGCGGGACCGGTGGATGACGCCGTGGGCCGGCTCGGAGACCCGAACCCCATGGTGCGGCAGGCGGCGCGGCAGGCCCTCGTCACGGCGGGCGCGGAGGCGCTCGAAGCGCTGCGGGGGGAGATCTCGGGGGTTGGGGCCCGGCGGCAGGCCGAGGAGATCGGATCGCTGATCGCGGGGCTTGACGCGGATGACTTCCGGGCGCGGGAGGCGTCGGAGCGGGGGCTCCTTTCGAAGGGGCGGACGGCGGTATCGGCCCTGGAGGAGGTCCTGCGATCGGGCAGTCCGGAGGCCCGGCGGCGGGCGGCCCGCGTGCTCGCGGAGATCGGGGAACTGCCGCCGGAGAGCGCGGCCGCCAAGGCCGCCGGGGCGCTGCGTCGTCGCCAGGCCCTGTGGCTGCTCGGGATCCTCGGCGGTGCGGCGGAGGCCGAAGTGGTGGCCGCGGCGGGCGTCTCCGAGCCCGGGCTCGCGGCGATCGCCCGGG
>JALOQY010000462.1 GCA_025459285.1 Planctomycetota bacterium
CGCGGAGGCGGAGGATCTCCGGACGCGCGACCTCGCCGCCACCCTCGCCGCAATCGCCCGCGGCGACGACCCGCCCCACGTGGTGGACGTCGGGGCCGGCTACTGACCCATCGCGACCCGGACCGCGCGATCGCCGCCTGCCCGGTGCGGACCGCCTGGCAGGGCGGGCGCGGGGACTGGTTCCCGGCTGAACCTACTTGTTGTGCGCGAAGTACTCGCGGACGAGGGCCTCCAGCAGTTCGGGGCGGCGGTCGTAGAGGCGCTTGAGTTTCCGGCGCTTGTGGCGCGACAGCGCGTAGTGGGTGAGGATCGGCAGGGCGATCGTCGTGTCGGTGTAGCAGACCACGGCGTCGGGCAGCCGGTCGGGGTCCACCTTCCCCCAAGAGACGGCCTCGTGGGGCGTGGCGCCGGAGAGCCCGCCGGTGTCGGGCCGCGCGTCGGTGACCTGGAAGAAGTAGTCCTGGCCGACCTCCTTGATCCGCAGCACTTCCTGGATCTGCGGCTCGGTCTGGAGCATGAAGTTCTTCGGGCTCCCGCCGCCCATCAGCATGACCGCGCTCTTGCCGCCGCTCCGCTTGGCGCCGAGCACGAGGCTCGTGGTCTCGTTCACGTCGATGGAGGGGTTGAGCCGGAGCTTGTTGCCGCGCAGCTCCACGCCCGCCACGTTCATGCCGATCGTCGAGTCGCCGGGGCTCGACGTGTACATCGGGACGCCCGCCCGGTGGGCGGCCGCGAGCACCGACACGTCAGTGAGCTCGTTCTTCCGCTCCCATTCCGCGGCGTACTTCCCGAGGAGCCAGTGGAGCTCGCCGGTGCCCATCTCCCTCTGGAACTCCGGCTGCACGAGGATCGATCGGAGGATGTCGTCCGTGGCCATCAGGCAGTCGGTGTAGCCGAGGAGCACGTCGTAGATGCGGACCACGTCGTTCTTCCGGAGGTCCGAGTCGTCCACGAGGTGGCTCCCCGCGTGGAGCGGGAAGTTGAAGGCGAAGTGGAGGTCGTGGTAGAGGTTCGCGCCCGTCGCGACGATCCAGTCCACGAAGCCCGCCTTGATGAGCGGGATGATGCACGAGCAGCCGAGGCCGGCCGGGGTCAGCGCACCGGCGAGGCTCATCCCCACCGTCACGTCCGGCTCCAGCATCTTCTCGGTGAAGAGCTGGCAGCCTTCGCGCAGCCGCGCGGCGTTGTAGGCGAGGAAGGTCTCGTCCATGAAGTCCGCGAGCTTCTCCTTCCCGGTGAGCCCCTTCGGCATGATCCGCTTGCCGCTCAGGTAGCGATCCTTGTGGGGGCACTCCTTCTTCTTCATCCAGTCGGGGAGTTCCGTGAGGTCCTTCCGGGCGCGGTGCGTCCTCTTCATGGCCTGCTCCTAGTTGACGACGATGATCTTCGCCGGTTCCAGTCCGTTGAAGCTGGTGGCGCTCGCCGAGCTGTAGGCGCCGATGTTCTCCACGTAGACGAGGTCGCCGAGCTCGAGCTCCGGCAGTTCTTCGCCCCGCTCGATGATGTCGAAGCTGTCGCAGGTCGGCCCGGCCAGCGTGGAGAGCTGGGTCCGGCCGTTGCGCATGACCTTGAACTGGTACTTGCAGTGGTCGAAGACCATGCCCGAGAGATCGGCGTAGAGGCCGTCGTCGAGGTAGTACCAGTGCTTGTTCTCTCGAATGGACTTCCCGATGACGCCCATCACCAGCGTCACGGCGGGGCCCACCATGAACCGGCCCGGCTCCGCGATCATCCGGATGTTTCCGGGGATCAGGCGGTCGATCTCCCGGCGGATGACCGGTGCACTCGAATCGAACGGATCGTCTTCGTGGTCGAAGTGGGGGATGGGATAGCCCCCGCCGATGTCCACGATCGAGAGGGGGAGCTGCTTGAGCTGGGCGTCCTTGAGGAGGATCGACGCGATCTCCAGGGCCTGGATGTAATTCTCCACCCGCGTGCACTGGCTCCCGACGTGGAAGCTGAGTCCCACGGGATCGAGGCCCATCTTCTTCGACTTGATGAGAAGGCTCATCGCGTCGGAGGGGTCGGCCCCGAACTTGAGACTCAGCTCCACGATGGAGCCGATGTTCGGGACCTTGACCCGGGCGAGCACGCGGGCGCGGGGGGCGTGCTCGGCGATCTTGTCCAGCTCGTACTCGCTGTCGAAGGTCATGAGGTTCACGCCGGCCTTCAGGGCGGCGATGAGGGAGGCGACGGGCTTCACGGTGTTCGCGTAGATGAGCCGGTCCGGCTTCGCTCCCGCCGCGAGGACCGCCCGGATCTCCGGGAGGCTGGCCACGTCGAACCCGGTGCTCTCGCCGACCATCGTCTTGACGATCTCCGGGTGCGGGTTCGCCTTGACGGCGAAGAACGGCTCGACCCGGGGCAGCGCCTCCCGGAACCGCCTGACCTGCCGTTTGAGCGCCGATCTGCTGATCACCATGAGCGGCGTGCCGTGCTTCTTCGCGAGGTCTCGGAGCCGCCGCTGCGCTGCCGTCAGTGTCTGTTTCGCCAACGCGTCCCTCCTAAGTGACCCTGGGTCAATCTTCCCGGATTTCGGCATCGCCGCCAACAAGCGAGACGAGAGGGGACGTACGTGCTTTTCCACCTTTTGGCGGGGCGCGCGCGGGTCTGACCGGGGCGCCGGTGGTAGAATCCGATCGAGGAGGGCCGGATCATGGTCACCGAGACCGAACTGAATGGCACCGTCGGCCAGCACATCTCGGCCATCTGCGGGGTCGGTTTCCACGACGACAACCAGAACCACTGCGCCCACTACGTGAGCCACCTCCTGGGCCTGCGCCGCTTCGTCACGTGCCGCGCCCTGGTCCGCGGGGCGGGGACGCCGGCGACGATCCGCGTGGACGACGTCTTCCGGCAGTGCGTCCGCGTCGGCGTCTGGGCCGACCTTCCCCCGGAAGTCGGCCAGGGACTCGTCTTCCTCACCAATCCGGTGAACGTGAACGTTTCCCGGCAGACGATGTCGGCCGTCCGGCGCAAGCACGTTGGCATCTTCATGGGGCCCGCCCGCCAGGTGTTCCACTACGACAATGACATGAAGAAGGTCGTCCGCCAGACGATCGACGTCTTCCGCCGCCACTATCCCCCTCCGGACGACGGGCTCTTCTTCGGGCTGCTGATCTGATCGGGAGGCGCTGAACCTCCTCGCCGCCGCGCGGTAGAAAGCCGTCATGAGCTGGGACGAAGAGTTCTTCGCCGAGACGTTCTGGGACGGGGAGTACGAGGCGGTGATCCGCGACGAGGAGCGGACCGCCCGGGAGGCGGAGTTCATCGCGCGCGAACTCGACCTGGGTCCGGAGAGCCGGGTGCTCGACCTGGCCTGCGGTCGCGGCCGCCACGCCCTCTCGCTCGCGCCGCGGGTGGCCTCCGTCGTCGGCTTCGACCGGACCGCGCGGTTCCTCACCCGGGCGCGGGAAGAAGCCGCCGCGCGGGGGATCGGGAACGTCGAGTTCGTGGAAGGAGACATGGCCCGGCTCGACTACGACGGCGCGTTCGACGCCGCGTACTGCTACTTCACCGCGTGGGGCTACCGGTCGGATGAGGAGAACGCCGAGGTGCTGGCGCGGGTCGCCCGAGCCCTGTGTCCGGGCGGGCGGTTCATGCTGGAAATGATCTCCCGCGAGGGGCTCATTCGCCGCTTCCAGTCGCGGGACGGCCGTACATTTCCCGACGGCACGGCGCTGGTGGAGGAGCGGACCTTCGACTTCGCGGCCGGCCGGATCCACTCGAAGTGGACGATCGCCGGCCCGCGCGGGCCGAAGGTCCTCCACCTCGACATCCGGGTGCCCGCGTCGGAGGAGTACCCGCGCCTCTTCGCCGCCGCGGGCTTTGCCGAAACCCGCCTCCTCTCCGCCCCCGACGGCGGCCCGCTCACCCTCGACAGCCTCCGCATCGCCGCGGTCGGTACGAGGGGGGACGTACGTACCTTCTCACCTTCTGGGGAGGCGTGAGGGGGGCTGCGTATCCCGGCGCGCGCTCGAGCCGCCCGGGCAGCGCGCAAAAAGTGAAAAGGTACGTACGTCCCCGGATCAGGCGCCGCCGCAGCCGAAGCAGCCGGCGGGGGCGGCCTCCGACGATGCGCCGGCGGGAGCCGGGTACTTCGCCATGAGGACGTGGGCGAGTTCGTGCAGGCGCTCGTGCTCGCCGGGGCCGGTCTTCTCCGCCTCGAACTTCTCGAAGGCCGCGGCGATCCGGGTCCACTCCGACTCCGGCAGGAGCCGGAGCGACATGGGGTAGAGGACCTGGTCCTCCTTCTGGATGTGCGCCCGGAGCAACTCCCCATAGCCCCCCGCGGCCGCCGCCACCGTCTCCCGCTCGGCGTCGGTCATCGTCCCCGCCCCCCCCGCGACCCGGGCCAGCGCGTGGACGTAGTCGCGGCCGAGCGCGTGCTCATGGAGCATCACCGAAAGCGGCCCGCCCGTGACGGCCATCCCGCGAGCGGCCAGGGCCGTGAAGAGGATGTCCTCCTCCTTCCCATGGTGGCACGTGTCGGCGAAGGCCCGGATGAACGTGACGAAGAGCCGCAGGTCCTCCCGCGGGGCCTCTCCCCCGTCCCGGAGCCGCCCGGCGTACTCGGCGAGCGCGTCGATCGTCTTCTCGATCACGCGGTGTTCGTGCATCAGCATCTCGATCGGGGTCATGTCACACCTCCTGCCTTCCGTAGAGCATCCGGCGTGCCGGCGAACCCGGTCTTGCCTTGTAATAGCTTGCGACGGTCGGTATCATCAAGATAGCGACCCGTACGATATCATCGAGATAACATGGTATGAATGAGATAGCGTCTCATGAATGGCGGGCGGTCCTCTCGATCGCGCTGGACCTGACGGCCTCGCTGACCTCCGCCCACCGGGGCGTCCGCCTGCTCCGCGCCCTGCGGCAGGCCGTGGTCTGCGATGGCGCGGCGCTCTTCCTCCTCGAGGGGGGGATGCTCGTCCCGCAGGCCGCCCACGGCCTCGCGCCGGAGGTGATGGGGCGGACGTACCCGCTGGCGGAACACCCCCGGCTCGCGGCGGTCTGCGAAAGCCCCGAGCCGATCCGGTTCCCGCCGGACAGCCCCCTGCCCGACCCATTCGACGGACTGCTCGCAGCCGACCGCAGCGCCCTCGGCCGGGTCCATGCCTGTCTCGGCTGCCCGCTCCGCGTGGAGGGGGAGTTGGTGGGGGTCCTGACCGCCGACGCCCTCGCGCCGGGGGCGTTCGACGCGCTCTCCCCGGGGTTCCTCGCCGCCCTCGGGGCGCTGGCCGGCGCGGCGCTGCGGACCGGCCAGCTCATCGAGGCCCTGGAGCGCAGCGCCTCGCGGCTCGGCCTCGTGGCCCGGACGCTCATCGAGGAAGCGCGCGGGCCGGGGTCCGGGATCCTCGGCGCGTCGCCGGGCATCGTGCGGCTCCGGCACGAGATCGAACTGGTCGCGGCCTCGGACCTGACGGTGCTCGTCACGGGAGAGACCGGCACCGGGAAGGAGCTGGTGGCGCGGGCGGTGCACGCCGCCTCGCGCCGGAGCGGGGAGCCGCTCCTCACCGTGAACTGCGCGG
>JALOQY010000139.1 GCA_025459285.1 Planctomycetota bacterium
CGTACTTCGCCACCTGCACCTTCGTCCGCCCCGCACCGGCCTCCTGGTTCATCGAGTTGCTGACGTCGATGACGAAGACCACCTTCTTCGAGTCGATGCGGATGCCGTAGAAGGAGACCGTCTCGGCGCCCGCCGCGGGCGGCGCGGCCCCGGGACCGCCGCCGGCCGCCTCCGGCTTCTTCGCGCCGCCGGGGACGAAGGAGTCCTTGTGCGCCTCCCACCACGTTTGCCAGCGGTCGGCGTCCGGCCCGAGGTCCTGCCCGGTGATCTCGGCGAGTGCGGCCGCGATGTCCCCCCGGAGCCGCCCGTCCTCGGTCCGCAACAGGTCGATGAGCGGCTGCACCGCCGCCGCGCTCCCGATCCGGCCGAGCGCGGCGACCACCGCTACACGCACCGTCCAGCGGGTATCCGCGAGTCGCGCGAGGAGATCGACGACCGCCGTCTCCCCGAGCTCCGCCGCGACATCCGCGGCCACCGGCAGCACCCGGACGTCGTCTTCGGCGGCGAGTCGGCCGAGGACGAGCCGCACCGCCTCGGGCAGGGACAACCCGCGAAGCGCCTTCAGGAAGAAGAGCCGGACGACGTGGTCCTTGTCGGGGAGCTTCCGCTTCTCGAACTCCCGCAGGGCGACCACGCGCTCTTTCGCGTCGAGGCTTCCGAGCCACCGCCCGAGACAGGTCGAGGCGGAGTCCCGGAGCGCGTACTCCTCGTCGATCTCCGCCTGCCGGGCCTCCACCTGCGCGCGCCGGTCCTCGATGGCCTCCTTGAGCCCGAGGGGAACGGAGACCGGCCCCGGCGGTCGCCCCTCCTTCCGGGCCCGCTCGGTCTCCCGCATCACGGTGTCGTCGAGTTGCTTCTCGAGGCGCGAAAGCTCCTCGGTGAGTTCGTCCTTCAACCCGGAGAGTTCGGCGACCCGGGCGCGGGTGATCCCGAGCGCCCACTCGAAGGCCGCGAGCACCTCGGCATCGGGGATCGCGGCGAGGCCGTCAAGGGCGCCCTCGCGGGTCCCCCGCATTCGCCCGGGCATGAAGTCCTTCTTCAAAGAAGCCACGGCCGCCGTTTCGGCGGCGGCCGTGGTGGCAAGGATCAGGAATGTCGAGACACGGAAGAGTCGCCGTGCGGCGCCCAGGGCGCTACTCCTTCTTCTCCTCCGCGGGCGGAGGCTCGGGGGCGGGCGCGGGTGGCGGCGCCGGGGTGGCCGGCGGGGTCTCCGGCGCGGGTGGCGGCGCTGCGGGCTCCGAGGGCTTCGCGTCGCCGGCCGGGGCCGCGGGCGGAAGGCCGAACTCGTCCTCCTCGTCCCCGCCCTCGACCCAGATCTCGGCGTCCTCGGTGCCATCCACTTCCTTCCGCAGCGCGAAGTAGATCGCCGTCGTCCCGCCGAGGAAGTAGGCCGAAACGTAGCCGAGGATCCCGAAGTACAGGGCCACGGTGAAGAACCAGGACACCGCGGCGATGAGCACCGCGTGGATGCCGAGACCGTCGAACGTCGGGAAGGCCGGCACCATCGCGCGCTCCATGCCCGCGCGGAGGCCCTGCTCCGTCGGGGCGTACACGTCTCCCGAGGAGACCGAGCCCGCGATGATCCCCGGGAAGATCCCGAGGCCCACGAGCACGATGATGAAGGTCAGGACGAACACCACGAAGTAGTGGAAGAAGAACTGGAGCGGTCGGGAATACAGGTACGAGAACACGCGGCTGATGGCGTCGAGCGTGCCGTTCTTCTCCGCGCTGATGGCCGAGACCATCATGAAGAGCCCGAGGAGTCCGCCCACCGCGATCAGCAGGATGAGCAGCGAAGAGAGGATCGCCAGCGGGAAGGCGATGATGAAGACCAGCACGCCGGCGAAGGGGATCGAGGAACCGAGCCCCGCCAGCAGGTTGCAGGCCCAGAAGAAGGCGATGGCACCGCCGAGGAAGACCGGGACGAGAAGGTAGGAGGTGATGTTGGAGATCGCGAACCGGACCGCCTTCACCGCTCCGATGCTCTCGTCACGGGCGATCCGCAGGGCCATGATGCGGCACACTGCTCCACCGAAGACCGACAGGACCGCGTAGAACCAGACGCCGACGATGAGCATCTCCCACCAGTCGAGCGCCCGGCTCTCAGCCCGGTAGAGGGCGGAGATGATCCCGTCGATCTCCGGACCGATCACCGGGATCGTCCGGACGTTCACGCCGCAGGATGCGAGGCCCTGGTGGATGAAGCCGCTGATGACGCTCTGGTTCGGCCCGACGTCTCCGAGAACCTCGTCGAGCGCCATCCCGCCGCCCATCAGGACGAGATACCCGAGGGCGCCGAGGAAGATCGCCTTCAGGTTGAAGGGGACTTTGACCGTGCGCAGGAGTCCCCGCGGGTCGGTGTCGTTCATTGCGTCCTCCCTGGTGAGGAAGGAGCGCCACCCGGCGGGAGAATGCCCCCCGCGATGCGGAGTCGCCCTTCCTTCAGTGCCCAGTCGGGCGGAATTCTAGCCCACCCCGGAAAGGGCCGCCACCAAAAAAGGAAATCCTATGGCGGGCCCGCTCCTAAGCCAAGATACGCCGGGGTTTGCATCGGAGGCTCCTCAAGTGCCGGCGGGTTCGGACCGATAGGACAGGGGGGAGGATGGGGAGGGCATCGTGCGCGTGCTGGTCGTCGAGGACGAGGAGGCCATCCGGGCCTTTCTGAAGGAAGGGCTCGAATCCTTCCCCGGGTTCGCGGTGGACGTCGCCGCCGATCGGGAAGCCGTGGAGATGGCACGCCGCACCTCCTACGACGTGATCGTCACCGACATGCACCTCGCGGAGGACCTCGACGCGACCGAGATCATCTCCGGGATCACCCGTTTCGACCCGCGGGTCCGATTCGTGCTCATGACCGGCAAGAAGCGCCTCGACGTGGCCACGAAACTGGTCCGCGCGCTCAAGGGGAACCAGGTGGCCTCCTTCCTGTTCAAACCCTTCGACCTCGAGGAGTTGCGGATCGCGGTGGGGCGAGCCGTGGGGAAACCGCGGACCGGAGCCGAAACCGAAATGGTTGACTCCCCCTCCCCGACCGGCATAGCATTCTGATACCTGCGGAGCGGCCATAGCTCAGCTGGTAGAGCGTCAGCTTCCCAAGCTGAATGTCGAGGGTTCGAATCCCTTTGGCCGCTCCAATTCGATTCCCGGGGCCTGCGTCCTTGACCGCACCGCGGAGTCCGGGAGGCGCCGGCGCGCGCAGCGCGCGGCGGGGGCAGGCGGATCCGCGTTAGCTTGACCGGCGCCGCCCTGCGGGGGTTCACTCGATCGCATGTCCCCGGATGAGAAGCCCGAAGCGTCGAGGAGGCGCCGGCGCATGAACCCCGCGAATCTCGCCGTGCCGCTCGCGCTCGTCATCGTGCTCGTGGTCGTGAGCCTGAAGCGCGGCGGCGCCGCCCAGGTCCGCTCCGGCTTCACGGAGGCCGGCTCCCTCTTCCTCTCCGTCCTCCCGAACCTCGCGATCGGCTTCACGCTGGCGGGTTTCATCGCCGTGCTGCTGCCCCGCGACCTGATCGCCGGCTGGCTGGGTCCGGAGTCCGGGGTCCGCGGGCTCCTCGTGGGCTCCGCCGCCGGCGCCCTCACGCCCGGCGGACCGTTCACCCACTTCCCGATCCTCGCCTCGCTGCTGGACAAGGGGGCGGGGGTGGGACCGGTTTCCGCCTACATCGCCTCCTGGGCGCTGATCGGCGTGCACCGGATCCTCATCTGGGAGATCCCGATCCTCGGCTGGCGATTCGCGCTGATCCGGGTGGCCGCCTGCCTCGTCTTCCCCCCGCTGATCGGCGCAGCCACCCAGTGGCTGGCCGCGCTCCTGCCGTTCGCGAACCGGGCGTGACGACCGGGATCAGGTCCGTCCGGGCGGTCAATCCTCCGTCGGCCTTCCGGACCCGGCCCTCTCCGCGGCGAATCCCGCGATCGCCCGTCCCGGGGAGATGAAGTACCGAAGCGACTCCCATGCCTGCCCCGGTCGCCAGGCCCGCCACAGGGAGAGGAGAAAGGCCCGGCGGGCGGCGAAGGTCCACCCCCGACCGGCGAGGATCGCCCCCTCGAGGATCGTCAGGTACCGGGCCCGGAGCCGCAGGTACCTCCGCTCCTCCCGGCACTCCCTTCCGAGGTGCCGGAGGAGCCACGTGGCCACGAACCTCCTCCCGCGGGTCATCCCGAGGTCGTCCCTCGACAGCGAACCGGGCCGGATCCGATAGAAACCGCAGGGTTCCGGGACATGGAGGAACCGCGCCCCGGCCAGGAGGAGTCGGGCGTACAGGTAGGTGTCTTCCACCCGAACCGGCCCCATGCCGAAGCCCCCGACGCGTTCCACGGCGCACCGCCGGAGGAGTGCGCAGTGGACCTGGAACGGGGCCCGGGCCTCGAGGATGGCCGAGCGGGCATCCGCGTCGGACTCCATGCGGGGGCCCGCGATCCAGCCACCCGCCGGCCCCGGCATGAGCCGGAAGCAGTCGGAGTAGACCACGTCGATCTCCGGCCGCCCGTCGAGGATCCCGGCCTGCACCCGGAGCTTCCCCGGCGGCGCCAGGTCGTCGGCATCGAGGAAGCAGACGTACCGGCCCCGGGCCAGTCGGAGCGCGGCGTCCCGGGCCGCGCAGACACCGGAGGGGCGCTGCGAAACGACGCGCACCCTGGGATCCGCCCGGCCCTTCTCGCGGGCGATCTGCGCCGTGCGGTCCGTGGAGCCGTCGTCGACGACGATCACCTCGAGGTCAGGCTCGGTCTGGGCGAGGGCGGAATCGATGCTCTCGGCGATGAACGCTTCGACGTCGCGCGCCGGCATGATGAACGATGCGATCGGTTCCCGGTCCACGAGGTCCCTCCCGGCCCGAAACGCAAGGGATACCACCCCCCGCCGGCCTCCGCGACTTTCCGAGGGCGGACCGAGTGATCCCGGGTCGTTCGTCCCGGCTCGCAGCCTGTCGCCGAGCGGCTTCCGCGCGCCTGAGGGCATACTGCGACGGGCTGTTAGACTGACAGGGGGACGGAGGAGCGGTCGATGGACGGACGGAGCGGCGGTATCCACTGGCTGCGGAAGGGCTGGAAGTGGCTCCTTCTCGCGGTACTCGTCGGCGGCGGGGTCACGTACCTGCGGTTCCGGCCGGTGAAGGTCGAACTCCACACGGTCGCGTCCGGCCCGGTCCGCCGCGAGGTCATGGGCACCGGCACGCTGGAGGCGCGCGTCGCCGTCACCGTGAGCCCCGAGATCGCGAGCCGGATCACGTCGATCGGCGTGGACCAGGGCGATCCGATCGACAAGGGACAGGTGCTGGTCACGCTCGACGACTCCGACCTGCGGCAGCAGGTGGCCATCGCCGCCGCGGCGCTCGAGGAGTCGAAGGCGGGGCTCGAGCGGACCCACGCCGACGTGGTGCGCGCCGAGGCCGTCGTGACCCAGGCCCGCAAGGACCACGAGCGGGTTGCCGACCTGACGAAGCGCCAGGTCGAGACGCAGGCCGAACTCGACCGGGTCCGCGAGCGGCTGGACATCGCCCAGGCCGAGCTGGCGCGCGCCCGGGTCGCGGTGGTGGAGGCCGAGAGCCGCATCGTCTCGGCCGAGAGGAATCTCGAATACCATGACGCCCGGCTCACGGACACCCGGATCGCGAGCCCGTTCGACGGGCTGGTCGTCGCGCGGCGGCGCGAGCCGGGCGACGTGGTGGTTCCGGGCACGCCGATCCTCGACATCGTGGACACGGGGGAACTGTGGGTCTCCGCGTGGGTGGATGAATCGGCCACCGGAGAAGTCCGTCCGGGCCAGCCGGCGCGGGTCGTCTTCCGCTCCGACCCGCGGGTCTCTCTCGCGGGCGAGGTCGTCCGGATGGCGCCGAGCGTGGATCGGGAAAGCCGCGAGTTCCTCGTGGACGTGCGCGTCGGGAGGCTGCCGGAACGATGGGCGATCGGCCAGCGGGCGGAGGTCTTCATCCTCACCGCCGAGAAGCCCCACGTGACTTCCCTGCCGACGCGTCTGGTCGCGCACCGCGACGGCCGGCCCGGGGCCATGGTGGTCGTGGGTGGCCGCGCGCGTTGGCGCGAACTGACCCCGGGACTTCGGGGAGCGACCGCCGTCGAGGTCCTCGACGGGCTGTTGCCCGGGCAGGTGATCGTCGCCCCCGACGTGCGGGAAGGAGCCCGGATCGCGCGATGAACCTCGCGTACCGAGACATCCGGCACCACTTCGGACGGTTCGTCCTCACCGCCGTGGGGATCGGCCTCCTGCTCATGGTCGTGATGGGCATGAGCGGCATCTACCGCGGCATGGTCGAGGACGCGGTTCTCCTGGTGGAACGGGCCGGGGCCGACCTGTGGATCGTCCAGAAGGACACGCACGGCCCCTTCGCCGAGGTCTCCCGGATCCCCGCGAGCCTCGGTGATCGCCTGCGCGTCGTGCCGGGAGTCCGCTCCGCGGACAACTTCGTCTCCTTCACGGTCCAGCGGGAACTCGAAGACGGCAGGCAGCTCCGGGCGGTCGTCCAGGGGCTCGACTGGCCGGCGGATCGCGGGGAGTGGCTGCCTCTCACCGCCGGGCATGCCTTCTCCCGGGCACACTACCAGATGGTCGCCGACCGGTCGCTCGGACTGACCGTCGGGCAGCAGGTCCGTCTCGGCAAGGACTTCTACGAGGTGGTCGGCATCGCCCGGAACATGGTCTCCTCCGGCGGAGACGGCATGGCTTTCCTCACGCTGAGGGACGCGCAGGCCGTCCAGGGCGACATGGTGGGCGAGTCGATCCGCATCGAACGCCAGGCGCGCCTGGCCCGGGCGGAGCGGATCGACATCTCCCGCACCCAGCCGGTGCTCACGGAACGGGCGCTGGGACCGTCGGGAGCCATCCCCGCGATCGGTCCGCCCGCGGTCAGCGCGGTCATGGTCCGGGTGGAGGCGGAGTGCGACGTCGAGCGGGTCCGGGGGATCGTCTCGTCCTGGCCGGATGTCTCCGTCTACACGGACGAGGAGCAGAAGGGCTTCCTGCTCGAGGGCAACGTGGATCGGGCCCGCCGGCAGATCGGGCTGTTCCGGATCCTGCTGGTCTTCGTCTCGGGCATCATCATGGCGTTGATCATCTACACCCTGACGCTCGACAAGGTCCACGACATCGCGCTCCTCAAGCTGCTCGGGGCCCGCAACCGCGTGGTATTCGGCCTCATCGTGCAGCAGGCGATGCTGCTCGGGGCGATCGGTTACGGCGTGGCGAACCTCATCGGCCAGTGGGTGTTCCCACGATTCCCGCGCCGGGTGCTCGTCTCCGGATCGGACCTGGTGATGCTCGCCGTCGCGGTGGCGGGGATCTCGCTCTTCGCCAGCCTTCTCGGCATCTGGAAGGCGATGAAGGTCGAGCCGAACGAGGTGCTCGCATGACCGGGGTCGGCGCA
This sequence comes from Planctomycetota bacterium, assembly GCA_025459285.1. GTDB lineage: Bacteria > Planctomycetota > JAJSAM01 > JAJSAM01 > JAJSAM01 > Prado167. Next base: position 7,377 of record JALOQY010000139.1, read on the forward strand.
CGCGGCCCCGCCGTCGAGGTCGAACGGCTCGACAAGGTCTACGGCAGCGGGAACACGGAGGTCCGGGCCCTGCGCGACGTGAACCTCGCGGTGAGCGGGGGCGAGGTGATCGCGCTGCTCGGCCCGAGCGGCGCCGGGAAGAGCACGCTGCTCAAGGCAATCGGACTGATCGAGGCCCCGACCGCCGGGCGCATCGCCATCGGCGGCGTCGCCGTGGCGGGCGACGACCGATTCCTGGTGAACGTCCGCTCGTTCCGCCGCGAGCACATCGGCTTCGTGTTCCAGAAGGCGAACCTGATCCCGTTCCTCACGGCAGTGGAGAACGTCCAGGTGGCTCTGGAGATCAACGACGAACCGGCCCGCGCCGCGCGGCGGAGGTCCATGGAACTCCTCGACTACCTCGGGGTCTCGGACCGCGCCGGCCACTACCCGTCCATGCTCTCCGGCGGGCAGCAGCAGCGCGTGGCGGTGGCGCGCTCGCTGGCGAACCGGCCCGACCTCATCCTCGCCGACGAGCCCACGGCGGCGCTCGACAGCGTCCGCGGCCGGCAGGTCATGGAGCTGTTCCGCAAGGTCTCGCACGAACAGGGGGCGAGCGTGATCGTGGTCACCCACGACCACCGGGCCCTCGACGTCTTCGACCGCATCTTCGAGATGGAGGACGGGAGGCTCCGCCCGCACGAGCCATCCCCGTGACCAGCGGGCCGGCCGACCCGAGGCCGCGCCGGTTACCGGGTCTTCTTCCGCACCTTCTGCGAGATCTTCGCGGACTTCGCGTAGTCGTTCATCGCCGGCAGGGGATCCCCGCCGTGGAGAGCGGCGTTCCCGAGGTCGATCCACTCCTCCGCCGGCACCAGCAGGCCGGGATCGGCGCCAACTCCCTCGGCGTCGAGCTTCGCCAGGGTGGCGAGGTTGAGGCCGAGGAACCAACCGATCTCATCGGGCAGGCCGGTGTCGTCGGCGTACCCCTTCCGCTCCGCGGAAAGGACGGACTTGACCGTCTTCGCGAGGCTCTTGATGATCTTCACCTGGTCGTCGGGGCTCTCCCGGTAGAGGGCGAGCGCCTGCTCCGCGGTTCTCTTCGCCTTGATCAGGTCTTTCGCCCACGGCTCAGTGGAGCCGAGGACGAGATCGCTGTCGAGCACTGCGATCACGGCGATGAAGACAGCCTCCGGGTCCCGCGGAATGTAGGGGTCGACCCGGGTGCGGAAGTGGCGGTCGCAGTTCTCGGCCCCCGCCGTGGTGGGCGTCCAGGCGAGACCGTCGCTGCTCTGCCATGCGGTGCCACCAGCGTAGGTCGAGTCGGGGTAGCCGCCGTTCGTGCCGAAATTCCCCCCCGCGCTCCAGACGCGGTCGGTGCGGAGCACGATCGCGTAAAGCGTTCCCTTCTCGATCGGGATCGTCCCCGGCGGGAAGGACACGGTCCGGAACTCGTAGTCCACGATGTCGGAGGCGAGGATCGTGGCGGACCCGAGGACCCCGGTCCCCGGGAGGTCCCCGGCCGTGGTGTTCCGGATCTCCACGACGATCTCGGCGTCGCCGGGCACGCCGTCCTCCGTGTAGAGTCGCAGTTCCACGGTCGTCAGGGTGCCGCTCAGGCCGGCAGTGAAGGTCTGGGCCTGGCAGTTCGCGTTGAAGAGGTCGTGCGCGAATCCGTTCCCCCCGTCGCACTGCTGGTCGAGGAGGCCGCCGGCGGTTGCCGGCAGGCCGAGGACGAGGAGCAGGGCGGAGAGCATCGCGATCCGTCTCACGGGCAGCCTCCTTCCGGGCCGCGCCGTCGCGGCCCCACGCGCGACTCTACGCCCCGCACCCGCCGCTTGCCACGCGGAAACGAGGCCACCCTTCCCGCCGGAGGCCGCTCTCACGCCCCGAAGGTGACTTCGACTCCGCCCTTTTCGCAGAGGAGGTCTCGGGTCCGGATCGAGGGGAACTCGGCTCTCCAGGCTTCGATGGCCAGTCGCATCTCAGGGTGGTCGGTGTCGTCGAGAATCACCCGGACCCCCTTCGCCAGGCGGTGCCCCAGTTGCGGGAGTGCGGGGAGTCGGGCGCCCTTCCCGACGAGCCAGGGCGGGCCATCGATCAGGAGGAGGTCGATGTCGCGAAGGTCCTCGATCGAGTCGGTCCGGTACCAGGAGAACCGCCGGCCCGCGACCTCCACCGGTTCCAGCGGCGCCTCCCGCACCTCGACCAGGTCGGTCAGTCCGTGCTGCTCGACGAACCACCACGTATCGACGGCATAGGCGGCCTCGTGCTCGATGCTGACGAGCCGACCCGCCCCGACCCGGCGCAACGCCTTGCCGATCAGGATCGTGGATGCGCCGGATCCGAGTTCGACGACCAGGCGCGGTTTCGTCTCGAGGATCGTCTTCACGAGGTGCCACCCGAGGTCGGGGGAGATCGCCCAGCTGCGCAGCGGCGGGACAAGTGCGTCGAACCCCAGTGTCTCGCCGAGGGAGATCCGCATCTCGGCCTGCCGCAGAAGGTTCTTCATCTCTTCCCTCGTCCGCTCCCGCCCTTCGGTCAGGCGGCCGAGCACCCGCTGCCGGGACAGGAGGGAGACCATCGTGAGCCACGACACCCCGACCCCTGCTCCGGCCAGGAACAGCGGCGCTGCCCCATCCGGCAGGGCGAGGCTCGCGGCCGCGAGGCCGAGACCGGCCAGCGCGGGAAGGGCCGCCAAAGCCAGGGTCGGTCTGCCGATGTCGTGCCAGCTCATGTCCGCAGTTCTCCTTCCCGGCGGCCGCGTGCCCGCCCCCTCGGCAGGGGCGCGACGTGGATCGTACTCCACCGTCCGCGGTCACCGTCCAGGAACCGGAAGGCTGGTGTCCGTTCACCCCCCCACGCCCCGGGCGCGATTCCCGTCCGCCTGCGCGGGGTCCTACAATCCTCCCGATGGAAATCCCCCTCCCACCGCCGCTGCGGGGCGCCGGCCCCGGCCTTCACGACCTCCTCCGCGCACGGCGGTCCCGGCGCCGGTTCGCGCCGGATCCGCTGCCGCTCGAGATCGCCGCGGACCTGCTCTTCGCGACGCAGGGCGTGACTTCCCACGACGGGAAGCGCGCCGCGCCTTCGGCCGGGGCGACTTTTCCCCTCGAAACGTACCTCGTGGCGGGCGCGGTGACCGGGCTCGACCCCGGGGTCTTCCGGTACCTGCCGCCGTCGCACCGGCTCGTGCGGGTCCGGGAGGGCGACGTGCGGGCCGCCCTCGCCGAGGCGTCCCTGAAGCAGTCCTTCCTCGCCGTGGCGCCGCTCACGGTGGCGCTGGCCGCGGACTATGCCCGGACGGTCCGCCGCTACGGTGACCGGAGCAACCGCTATGTCCCGATGGACGCGGGCCACGCGGCCGAGAACTTCCTCCTCGTCGCCGAGGCTCTG
>JALOQY010000140.1 GCA_025459285.1 Planctomycetota bacterium
GACCGCTGGGCCCCGCGGGCCGCAGCTGCTGCAGGACGTCTGGTACCTGGAGAAGCTCGCCCACTTCGACCGCGAGGTGATCCCCGAGCGCCGCATGCACGCCAAGGGCTCGGGCGCCTACGGCACCTTCACCGTGACCCACGACATCACCCGCTACACCCGGGCGAAGGTCTTCTCGCAGGTGGGCAGGAAGACCGATCTGTTCCTGCGCTTCTCGACCGTGGCCGGCGAGCGCGGCGCGGCCGACGCCGAGCGCGACATCCGCGGCGCGGCGATCAAGTTCTACACCGAGGAGGGCAACTGGGACCTCGTCGGCAACAACACGCCGGTCTTCTTCCTCCGTGACCCGCTGAAGTTCCCCGACCTGAACCACGCCGTGAAGCGGGACCCCCGCACGAACCTGCGCAGCGCGAAGAGCAACTGGGACTTCTGGACGTCGCTGCCCGAGGCGCTGCACCAGATCACCATCACGATGAGCGACCGGGGGATCCCCGCCACCTACCGGCACATGCACGGCTTCGGCAGCCACACGTTCAGCATGATCAACGCGAAGAACGAGCGCGTGTGGGTGAAGTTCCACCTCCGCAGCCAGCAGGGCATCCGGAACCTCACCGACGGTCAGGCCGAGGCCATCATCGGCAAGTGCCGGGAGAGCCACCAGCGGGACCTCTACGAGAGCCTCGAGAAGGGCGACTTCCCGCGCTGGACGATGTACATCCAGGTCATGCCCGAGGAAGACGCTGCCTCGTTCCCGTACAACCCGTTCGACCTCACGAAGGTGTGGTTCCACAAGGACTACCCGCTCATCGAGGTGGGGGTCATGGAGCTGAACCGGAACCCCGAGAACTACTTCGCGGAGGTCGAGCAGGCGGCGTTCAATCCGGCGAACATCGTCCCGGGCATCGGCTTCTCGCCGGACAAGATGCTGCAGGGGCGGCTCTTCTCCTACGGGGATGCCCAGCGCTACCGGCTCGGGGTGAACCACCACCTCATCCCGGTGAACATGGCCCGCTGCCCGTTCCACAGCTACCACCGGGACGGGTCGATGCGCGTCGACGGAAACCACGGCAGCACGCTCGGCTACGAGCCGAACTCCTACGGCGAGTGGGAGCAACAGCCGGCGCACGCCGAGCCGCCGCTGGCCCTCGAGGGCGCGGCCGCCCACTTCGACCATCGCAAGGACGACGACGACTACTACACCCAGCCGGGGCTCCTCTTCGGCATCATGAACGCCGAGCAGAAGAAGGCGCTCTTCGAGAACACCGCCCGGGCCATGGGCGACGCGCCGCGGGAGATCAAGATCCGACACATCGCGAACTGCTGGCGTGCCGACCCCGCCTACGGCAAGGGCGTGGCGAAGGCCATGGGCATCCCCATGAAGGAGGTCCCGACGGCCGACTGATCTGCGGCGGGCGACGAACCGCCGGGGGGGGCGAATGCTCTTGTCCGCGGAGATCCGCTGGTTCTGGAGAAGGGAAGGAGCGGGCGATGTTCTCTCGTGGTTCGCCGACGAACGGATTCACGGGTGCCCGCCGGGCGGCGGCCCGCCGGCCCGCGAGGATGTCTACCTCGTGGACCGCGGCCAGACCGAACTCGGGGTGAAGACGCGCGGGGCGAAGGAGGGTGCGTCGTCCCGCGCCGGCGCCGGCCGTCTCGAGGTGAAGGGGTTGGTGGCCCTCGACCCGGACGTCCTGGCGTCGGGCCCCTTCGCCGGGCCGGTGGAAATCTGGTGCAAGTGGCCGTTCGGGGGACTTTCCCCCGGAACGGCCGTGCGCTGTCCGGTGCGAAAGACCCGGTGGCTCCGGAAGTTCGACACCGCCGGAGCCACGCCGGTGGAGATTCCGCTGGGGGCCGACGAGAAACCGCGGGAGGAGGCCCGGCGCGACCGTCTTCCCGCCACGGGCTGCAATGTCGAGGTGACCGATCTGGAAGCGGAGGGTGGGGACCTCTGGCTCAGCTTCGGCCTCGAGGCGTTCGGGGTGATGGACACGCTGAGGAACAGCCTGCGCGGCGTGACGTCCGCGCTGGCCGGGCGGGGGGGCCTGCCCTCGCTGGACGGCGGTTTCCTCCTCAGCTATCCGTCCTGGATCGAGAGGTTCGCGTTCCCATCGTGAATCGCCGCACCGGTGGGCCCGGTCGTTCCGGGCCCACCGGGAGCGATGGGCTCAGCGGATCTGGCCGGCCTTCACGACGATGGGATCCTCGCCGAAGAAGGAGACGCCGTCCACCCTCACCCCCTCGAGCCGGAGCGTGACCGTGCCGGGAGAGAGGATCGCCTTCACCGCGTCGAGTTCGAACTTCGCCACGAGGTAGCCGCGGGAGTCCGCCTTGGTCCACGCCACTTCCACGCCGTCGAGGGTCAGGGAGGCGTGGTCGACCGCGCCGTAGGGGATGTCGGTGTGCACGCTCACCCAGGTCCCCTGGGAGGCGAGGAAGACCGTACTCGGGGAAACCACGACGTCGATCTCCAGGAGGTCGGTATCGGCCCGGGCCGTGGGCCAGGGGACGACCCCGAGGACGGCGAGCACGGACGTGAGCAGGAGTGGGAACAGGACCTTGCGCATGCATGTCTCCTTCCGGATGGACGACGGCGGGGTTGCCGTCAGCCAGGAGATTCCCGGGTCAGGATCGTGATACATGCGCGGTCAGAAAGACCGGCCTCACTCCTCCTTCTCGTACGTCTTCAGGAGCCGGAAGAGCGGGCTGTCCGTCCCGATGACGATCCGCGTCTTCGCGCCGAGCACCTCGGGCAGGATCTCGAGGGACCGCATGAAGGTATAGAACTCCGGGTCCTGCTCGAAGGCATCGGCGTAGATCTTCAGGACCTCCGCGTCGGCCGCGCCCTTGAGGATCGTCGCTTCGCGGGTGCCCTGGGACTCGATGGTGTCGAGTTCCTTCTTCGTCTCGCCGAGGATCGTCGCCTCGCGCTCCCGGCCCTCCGACTTGTAGCGGCTGGCGATCCGGATCCGCTCCGACTTCATCCGCTCGAAGATCTTCGGGACGACCGCCCGCACGTAGTTGAGGTGCCGGATGGCCACCCCCTCGATGGCGAACCCGTACTCCTCGCGGGCCTTCCGCGCCGCCTGTTCGAGGATCTTCTCGACGATCGCGTCACGGCCGACCTGGACGACGATGGCCTTGGCCGCCTCCGCGTTCTCCAGTTCTTCCGAGCTGTAGCGCAGGCGCCTCTGGGTGGACCGGAGCACCTCCATCAGCGGCTGGGCGGAGATGACGTTCTTCACGCTCGATTCGATGATGCCGTCGAGGGTGCCCTGCGCCTGGGCCTCGGTCTGCTGCTTCTCGTAGAACCGGAGCGGGTCGACGATCCGCCAGCGGGCGAAGGTGTTGACCTCGATGTTCTCCTTGTCGACGGTGAGGAGGTCGTTCGGCTCCCCGTCCCACTCCTTCAGCCGCTTGTCGTAGTACTTCACCGACTGGAAGAACGGGAGCTTGACGTAGAGCCCGGGCTCCCGTTTCACCGCGATGACCTTCCCGAACTGCAGGACCAGGGCGTCATGGGGGAGGTCCACGACGAAGACCGACGAGTGGAGAACGATGGCCGTGAGGATGATCACGGCGCTGGCGACCGCGTACTTCCTGGATCCCATGGCTACCTCCCCTCTTCCGGGCCGAGGTCGAGGTGCTTCAGGACCCCGCCCTGCGCGCCGTCGATGATCGTGATGTCTCCGAGCTTCGGAAGGAGTTCCGCCATGGCCTCCAGGTAGAGGCGGCGCCGTGTGACCTCCTCGGCCTTCCGGTACTCGCCGAGGATGGCGAGGAATGCCTGCACGTCGCCGTCGGCGCGGTTCTTCCGGCCGATCTTGTAGCCCTCGGCCTCCTTGATCATGCGGTCCGCGGCGCCCCGGGCCGCCGGGATCTTCTCGTTCCGCTGGCCCTCGGCCTCGTTGATGATGCGGTCCCGCTCCTGGATCGACCGGTTGACCTCGTTGAAGGCGTCCTTCACCTCGAACGGCGGGTCCACGCGCTTCAGGTTCACCTTCACGATGTGGATGCCGCACCGGTAGGCGTCGAGCTGGACCTGCATGCGCTCCGCCACCGCCACCTCGATCGCCGGGCGGTCGAGGGTCAGCACTTCGTCCACGGACCGGTTGCCGACCTCCGCCCGCATCACCGCCTGCGACACGTCCCGGAGTGTCTCGGTGGGGTCCTGCACCTCGAAGAGGAAGTCCCGGAGGTTGCGGATCTTGAAGCGGACTTCCCAGTTCACCATCGCGAGGTTGAGGTCGCCGGTCAGCATCGTCGCCTCGGCGATGACCTTCGGGCTGTCGTAGTCGAATTCGCTGCGCACCCCAGGGCTGATCGTCCGGTAGCCGAATTCCTCCCGGAGGACGGTCGTCACCTCGCCCTTGTAGACCTTGTCGATCCCGAAGGGCAGACGGCCGTGGAAGCCCGGGCCGTTCACGGCATGGAAGGAGCCGAAGCGGAGGACGACCGCCTCCTCGAACGCCTGCACCGTGTAGAAAGAGGAGAGCACGCCCCAGACGAGGAGCGCCGCGACCACGGCGCCCCAGCCGACCATGAACATCCTCCGGGGACTGCGACGGATCCACTGGACCGGGTCGAACTGCGGCCCGGAGCGCCGGAGGGGAGGGGGGCCGAACGGGTTCATGGGCTGTCGCCTTTCGCTGGCGACGGGATCGGCCGGGAACGACCTCGTGCCCGACGATCCCCGTCGCGGTGCCCCGGAACGCGGCCTCCCGGGCGCCAGCCCGGACGCGCGGTCCGCGATCGGGCGGTGGGCCCGAACGCCAGAGTTTACGCGGGCCGGCGGAGCGGGGGAAGTGATGCTCCGGCCGGATCGGAGCGGCGCGACCCGCCGGCCCCGGGAAGATCTGGGGGCGCGGGGCGATCCGGCGGTCTACTTCAAGCTTTCGCCGGAGGTGGGGGAGCGGGGGGCATCGATGGCCAGTGACAGCCGGGCGGGGATGGCCCGCGCATGAACCAGGATCGCCCGGACGTAACCGCCGGGACGGAAGGCGTCCTTGCGGCCGCGGGGGCGTTCGTCCTCTGGGGGCTCCTGCCGGTGTACTGGAAGGCGCTCGGCGCCTTCGGCCCCGTCGAGATCATCGCCCACCGGATCGTCTGGAGTCTCGCACTCACCGCGGCCCTCGTGAGCATGCGGGGATCGTGGAGCGGGATCGGACGGGTGCTGCGCTCGCGGCGGGACGCCCCACGGCTCGCGGCGAGCGCGGCGCTCCTTTCGGCCAACTGGCTCCTCTATGTCTGGGGCGTCAACACCGGCCGGGTGCTCGAAACCTCGCTCGGATACTACGTCACGCCCCTCGCGAACGTGGCCCTCGGGACGCTCTTTCTCGGCGAGCGGCTCCGGCGGCTCCAGGTCGCGGCGCTCCTGCTGGCCGCCGCCGGGGTCCTGAACCAGATCGCGGCGCACGGGCGTTTCCCGTGGATCGCGCTGGGCCTCGCCGGGACGTTCTCGCTGTATGGCCTCCTCCGCAAGACGGCGACTCTCGACTCCCTGCCCGGCCTCGCCGCCGAAACGGCGCTGCTGACCATCCCGGCGGCCGCCTACCTCGCGGCCCTCGCGGCGGGCGGAGGGGGAGCCGTGGGGCACGCCGGCCTCGCGGGCCATCTGCTGCTCGCCGGCACGGGAGTGGTGACGGCGGTTCCCCTGCTCCTCTTCGCCCACGGGGCGCGCCGGGTCCGCCTGACCACGGTGGGCATCCTGCAGTACCTGGCCCCGACGGGGACCTTCCTGCTCGGCGTGCTCCTCTACCGCGAGCCCTTCGACCGGACGCGTCTCGTCACCTTCGTCCTGATCTGGGCTGCCGTCGCGATCTACGCCGCCGACGCCCTCGCGCGCGCCCGGCGCGGGAACCGGCGCGCCGGAAGGGGCTGACGGCTGTCGCGCGGGTCGGGAGGCTGGCCGCCCGTCGGGGAAAGGGATCGCACCGCAGAGATCGGCCCTGGCCCCGACAGGCTGCTGACTTTTCGGAGTTCGCGGGCATCAGCCCCTGCGACTCCTTGCATCGCAACCGGGCGGCAGGTCACGGCGCGGCGGGTCCGACCGACGAGGCGGACGGGTTGGCAGCCCTGAGGACGCAAGCGATGCGGGAGAAGCTGGAAGCCGGGTGCTTTGCGGGTCCCTGCCGTCCGCGGGATCGGCCCGCCCCGGGTCACCTTCGTCGTGACCGGCCATGATTGCGGCGACGAGGACCTCGCGTGTGGTCGGTACCTGGAGGCGCTGCTTCGCGGGGAGGCGCCCGACCCCGGCCCTTATCTCGACCGCGTCCGCGGCTCCGCGGAGGCGCGCGCCATGACACCGGACCGGTACCCGACCATCGAGGCCGATCTGGACATCTGCACGCGCCTCGACGCGTTTCCCTTCGCCATGCGCGTCCACAAGGAGGCCGGCCGGCCCGTGCTCCGCGTGGTCTGAGCGGCGAGGGAGCGGCGGATCAGAGGTCCTTCTTCGCGCGCTTCTCCTGCTTCTTCGCCTTCTTCTCCTTGACGGAGAGCTTGGGCTTGTTCGACTTGTCCTTCCTCACCTGTCCCTTGGCCATGAGTGGTCTCCCGATGTCAGGGCGCCCCGACCTCGCGTGAGGCCCGGACGGCATGGTCGTCGATCACGTCAACGAAGAGGAGTATGCGCGCTGGACCGGGCAGTTCCAAGAGGCGCGGGAGGGAGATGCCCGACGGGCGGTTCGGACCGTATGATGAGCGGGCGCGGCAACGCGGGAGGGATGTCGATGGCGTCAGGGCGGACTCTGGGTCAGCGGTTGGTGGTCTGGGGAGTCGTCGTGACGGTCCTGGTCGGTGGCGCGGTCAGCGTCCAGGGCTACCTCGTGTTCACGCGGACCGTCCGTCGCGAGGCGGAGGCCCGGGTGCAGGACGCCGTGCGCGTCGCGCGCCGGCTCATCCTGGCCGGGTTCGACTTCCCGGGACCCGGTCCGGAGTGGTCCTCCTCCAGCGCGGCCTTTGCCTGGCCGAGGGCCGGCGCGACGCGACCACGGGTGCCGTCACGCTCGCCGTCCGTCCCTTGCGGGACCAGAACGGGCTGGTGGACCAGGTCCGCGAGGTCATCTTCGGCCCGCAGGGCGAGGGGAACGCTCCGCGGGCGACGCTGACGATCTTCGAGGGGGACGTGCGCATCGCCACCAACGTGGTCACGGCGAGCGGGGAGCGGGCCGTGGGGACGCGCGCCGCGCCGGAGGTGACCGCGCGGGTCCTCCTGCGGGGGGAGCCCTGGAACGACCGGGCCCGCGTGCTCGATCGCTGGACCATCGCCAGCTACGAGCCGATCCGCGCGGCGGACGGCGACGTCGTGGGCATGCTGTACGCCGGTCTCGACGAGGAGTTCTACACCGCGGAGGGGCGCCGGAGCCTCACCCTGTTCCTCGCCTCGACCGCCGCACTCACTCTGCTCGTCTCCGCGGCCGTGGGAGGGATCGCCCGGCGCGTGGCGGGGCCACTTCGCACTCTGACCGCGGCGGCCGAGGCTTCCGGGACGGGGGCTCCGCGGCCGATCGCGGTGGAGCCCGCCGCCCCCCGGGAGATCCGGATCCTCGGGGAGACGTTCAACCGGATGGCCGGACGGATCGAGGCGCACACGGCCGAACTCGAAGCGAGCCGGGCGAAGGCCGAGAAGGCGCTCGGCGACTACATGGAGGTGCTCGGGTTCGTGGCGCATGAGCTGAAGAGCCCGCTGGCGGGAGCGCGGATGCAGCTCGGCACAATCGACGACGGGTACGTCGGAGAGGTCCCCGGGGCCATGAAGCCTCCTCTCGCGGCCCTGCGCCGCGCCCTCGACTACGGCCTCGAGGTCGCCCAGAGCTTCAACCAGTTGAGTCGCGCGGAGGGGGAGGGGTTCAAGGCGCGGCTCGTCGAGATCAAGGACCTCGGCGCCGAGGTGGTCCGGATCGCGATGGCGGATTGCGCGGGTGCCGCCGCGGCGCGGGGGATGTCGGTGGTGGCGGAAGGCGAGGCGGGACCCGCCCGGGGAGACCCGGACCTGCTCCGCGTCGTCCTCGACAACCTCCTCGGCAATGCGGTCAAGTACGGCCGCGAGGGCAGCACGGTGCGCATCACCCTGCGACGGGGCGCCGCCGGTCCGCGCGTGGAGGTCCGAAACGAGGGGGTCGGCGTTTGCGCGGACAAGCTCGGCCTCCTGTTCGAGAAGTTCTACCGCGTGCACGACCCCGCCACGCGGACCACGAAAGGCACCGGCATCGGCCTCTACCTGGTGCGGCGGTTCGTGGAACTCCAGGGCGGGACGGTGGGGGTCGAGGGCGAGTACGGTTCCTGGATCCGGTTCTGGTTCGAACTGCCCGCCGGCCCCGCTCACTGAACACTCGCGTCGACCGCCGGCCGCACGACGGTCCGCCCCCGTGCCGCCTTGCGGCTCCGGGGATTCCTGCTCAGGCTCTCAGCGCGGGCACGCCCTCAACCCTGTCGCGACGGGCGCGCCCGCGCTGTCTCATATCTGCGGGAGGCCGATCCTCCCCGCACCGGCCGCTGCGCGGCCTCGCCTCCTCGCCGCCTGCGGCGGCGGGCGCCTCCGGCGCTCGCTCACGCGGAATCCGCGAGCGGCGCGAGGATCTCGAAGGTCAGTAGTTCAGTCCAGCTCCTCCTCGATGCGGATGTCGGAGACCGCGATCTGGCCGTAGTGGTTCGTCACCGCGTCCACGACGTAGAGTCGTATGGACTTCCCGGCGAACCGTTCGAGGTCCCAGTCCACCGCCACGGGGTGCTTCGCCCACTGCTGCCCGGAGATCCGCTCCAGGACCCGGCCGAACGCGCCGATCTCCAGGGCCGTGGCGAACTCGGGAATCGAGGCAATCTCCCGCGGCGGGGGCCGGGACTCCTCCACGACCGCGATGAAGGCGTGGCCGCCGAGGACACAGAATCGCACGTGACACTTCCGGCCGGCGCGGAAACCGAAGTGGCCGATGGTCATCCCCTCATCGCCCCGGATCGAGTACGTCGTGGAGAATGTGATCGACTGCTCGTGGAGGAACTCCCGGAACGGTACACCCGCAACCGTCCATCCCGGGCCGGGAGGACGGGTGACCGTCTGGAGGATCCTCCGCGGGGGCCGGCCCTTCTGCTCCACGGTGACCTCGTTGCGGAGCCTCCGATCAAGTTCCTGCTGGAGGGTGTCGAGGCTCACGCGCAGACGGGAGACCTCGGCGGAGAGCCCGGACAGGGAGGTTTCCCGCCGGAGGTCGAAGACACGGCTTGCCTGCTCGTTCCGGCCCGTAGTGTGGATCCACTCGAGGCGCAGCCGGTCGGGACCGGATGGCGCGAGCCGGATGGCGACGGTGGTGCCGGGGGCCGTCTTCTCCTCCGGCGCGACGAAGGACAATGCACCCGGTTCCTTCACCGGCGCGGGGTGGAGCCGGGACGGCGCGGTCCGGGAGGAGAGGTGGGTGACGGTGACGGTGCTCCCCTCCGCGTGGTAGAGCGTGACCGTCTCCTCCGCCGAGCCGGGGAACATCGTCTCCATCACCGCCGCCCCGCCGGCTACGACCTCGTACCGCGCGTGCAGGGAGGAGGGCTCCCCGGTCGGGTCGAGCAAGCTCCAATCGCCTTCGAGCGACCGGAGCCGCGCGAACCACGTTGGGTCCTCTTCCGGCCAGCCGGGGGCGGGAAGGATTCCGAAGGTGAACAGGAAGACAACCAGGGTTCGCGTCGCCATCGAATGCCTCCAGTCGGTTCCGTAGCGGCCAGGCTGTCAGGGCCCGTTAAGGAATAACCGCTACATTCGGCCAGCCGCCGCATCCCGCCCCCTCGTGAGCCTCCGTGCCGAAGGCACGGGAGCGGCGTCCGGGGGATGCCGCGATCGGCTCACGTCGTCGCTCCTGGCCGGGCGGGCGCGGCGGGGGCCTCGGTGTTGAGCGTTCATTTCTTGACGGGCCCTCAGCGAGGGGAGACCTCGATGTCCGTCTCGACCCGTTCGCCGGCGCGCAGATCCACGACCCGCCCTGAAATCGCGCGGTCCGGGAGCGTCACGAGGACCTCGTAGCGCCCGGGCGCGAGGCGGACGCGGAACGCCGCGCCGTTCGTCTCGATCCGGAGGGGCCTCTTCCGGTTGGCCAGTCGGCATTCGAGTTCTTCCGCCTCGTGCGCCGGGACCCGGTGGACGAGGAGGGTCTCGGCGCCGGCGGGAAGCTCCTCGCCGGTCATCGCGTCGCGGACGCGGCCGAGCAGTTCGCAGTCCGCCGCCGCGAGGCGGAGGTCCGCCCGCGTCTCCTCGCCGGCTGCGGCGTCGAGCGGCCCCGCGAACCCCGTCCCGTAACCGTCGATCGAGGCCTCCACGACGTAGCGTCCGGCGGGGACATCGAGCGAGTAGGCGCCGTCCCGCCCGGTGACCGTGGAAGGTCCGGGGCTGCCCCACTCCGGGGCAAGGAGGATCGTCACCGTGACCCCGGCGAGCGGGGCCTTCGTCGCCTCGTCCGTCAAGGAGCCGATGATCCGGGCGTCGGCCCGCGGCAGCGCGAAGTCCACTGTCCTTGTCTCGCCGCAGCCGGGAGCGGGCGGCTCGGCGACGTCGGCCGATACCGAGGCGTGGCCCTCGGCCCTTGCCACGATCCGGTGCTCACCGCCGCGGGCCGGCAGGAAGTACCGCCCGTCAGCACCTGTGACGGCGGCTCCGAGCAAGGCGCCGAAGAGATCCTCCGCCTCGATGCGGGCGCCGGGAAGCGGCGCACCGCTGCCGGAGTCCGCGATGCGGCCCCCGAAGCCGGTGGTGGAGCCCTCGCGTGGCAGCGCTACCGCGTACTCGATTGTCCGGTCCGGGGCGAGAGCTATCGGTCCCGAGGTGTGCGTCGTGTAGCCGTCCGCCCGGACGACGAGCCTCAGGTGCTCCTCCACGTTGTCCACCGTCTTCAGGTCGATCCGGTATGTCCCGTCGGCTGCGCTCTCCCACCCCACCCAGTCCCCGATCTCGCGAGAGAGGGAGAGCTTCGCACCGGCCAGGGGCTGGCCGGTCGCACCGTCAATGACACGTCCCGTGAGCCGGGCTTCACCGCGGCGCGGCCCGCCCCCGATGCGGAGGATCGACACGTCGCCCGTGATCCAGGGCATCTCGACCGGGTTGACGGCGAGGTCGTGCGGTTCGAAGCCCTCCTTCGAGTACCGCAAGGCAACCGGCGCGTTCGCCGGGAGGCGCAGGGCGTACCGCCCATCCATCTCCGTCCGTGCGTCGGCCATTACGACTTCGCGGCCGTCGTGGTAGCGGGCGACCACGGCGACGCCCGATAGCGGGGTCGCTGTCTCTCCATCGGTGACGCTGCCGGCGAAGGTGACCTCGCGCTCCTCCTCGGGGTACGGTGTGAGACGCAGGACCACCTCCGTCGTCTCCCCCGCGCGCACGAGAATGCGCTCTCCGACGAGGTCCCTGTAGCGGGGGTGACGGACGAAGAGGAGGTACGCGCCGGGCGGTGCATCCAGGGGTGCGCGGCCGTCGGCGCCGGTGCGGGTTCCCGCCGTCCGCTGGTGGTCCTCCAGCGCGTCGGAGATCCATGAGGACGTCGCGTCCTCGTCGCCCGTATCCACGAGCGGGCCGTTCGCCAGGTCGTGGCGGAAGACCGCGACCCATGGGATCGCCACCCCCGTCTCGGCGTCGACCACGGAAACGAGGAGCGCCGCGTCCGGCACGGCGGGCGTCGGCTCGGCCCCGGCGGTGGAGGGGGGTGCGGGGGGGGGCCCTTCCGGAAGGCCGGAATCCGGCTCCGAAGCGATCTCCATCACCACCGGATCGGGTGGGGGAGGGGCCGGCCCCGCCGCAGGACTCCCGTGAAACAGGACCGCGCAGAGGATGAGCATCACGGTGCCCGCGGCCATGCCGAAGGCCACGCGGGGCCGGATGCGCGGCGACGGGGCAGCGGCGTCGCGCCCGGCGAGCGGCAGGAGCGCCAGTGCCCAGGCGCGGCGGCCCCCGTGCTCCTCGTCGAGGCGGGATCTCAGGGCCGCGAGCGCCCGGTAGAGCCGTGTTTTCACCGTCTTCACCGGGTCTCCCGTGCGCCGCGCGATTTCGGCCGGCCGCAGGCCCTCGTAGTACCGGAGGAGGAGGACCGTGCGGTAAGGCTCCGCGGTCTCGGCGACGGCCGTGGTGACCCGCCGCAGGATCTCCACCTTCTCGGCGGAGTCGGCCGCCGAAGGAGCAGCGGCCGCGGCGGCCGCCAGAGCCTCTCGCCGCCGCCGGCGGCCCTTCCCCCGCCAGTGCATCCGCGCTACGTTGGACACGACTCCCGTGAGGAATGCCCTCAGGCTGGTGAGCACGCGGGGCGGCCGCTCGATCACGCGCAGCAGCGTCTCCTGGGTGATGTCGTCGGCGTCTGCCGCTTCCCCCACGAGAGCGAAGGCGAGCCCTCGCACGAAGGGAACGTGCGCGAGGAGTTCGTCCGTGGATGGCGCTGTCGACTTCTGCATGGCAGTCTCCCTGAAGTTACCACGTTCGGACCGTCGGAGCGCGCGCCGGAGGGGCCATGATCTTGACCGGTGCGCCCCCCGGGCCAGGAGCCCGGAGAGGGCGGGCTGGACCGCCCGGACCCGGACCGCGCCCCTGCCGGGAGCATCGGGCCTCGTCGTGCTCCAAGGAGGAGTTGCCGCCGGCGGCCGAAAGACCTCGGTGCAGGAACTGGCGGAATCCCCACGCAAATCGATCTGACCGAAGACGGGTTCATCCACCTGACCCGCGGACGGCAGGGACTCTCGAACCCCCCGCTCTCAGCTTCTCCCGCATCGCCAAGTCCCCAGGGCCAGGTATCTTCATCAAAGCATCTGTAAAGGAGACACCGGGCCAGGAAGCCCGCGAAATCGGGAGAATCAGCAGCCTGTCGGGGCCAGGGACCGTCTCTGCGGTGTGACCCTTTACCCCGACAGACCGCTGGGATGCGGGAGCGGGCCCCGGGGGAGCACCCGAGTGGCGCGAAGATCTTGAAGGCCTGCAGTACATTGGCCTGCGGGCGTGCCCGCGCGGCGGTACACTGGGGCCGCTGTCGGACGCCTGGCGGCCGACTTCGAAACGGAACACAGGGGCTGGCCGGTCCCGGATCGAGAGGATGCATGATGCCATTCACGCGGGTCCTGGCTCTTGCGGTTGCCGGTCTGGCGACCATCCTGATCGGAATTCGCGAAGGCCGTCCCGCGACGATCCTCGTGCCGGGTGATCACGACTCGGTGCAGGCCGCCGCGAACAGCGCCTCGGCGGGAGACGTGATCCTCATCCAGCGCGACGCCAGCCCGGAGAACGTCAGCCTGACGGCCCGCAGCGACCTCGTGTTCGTGGGCAAGGGCAAGCCGACGATGACCTCGTTCACGCTGATCGGGTGCAATCGGGTGACGATCCTCGGGCTGCAGATCACGGGGTCCGCGGCCAGCGGGATCCACGTGGCGTCGTCCTTCGACATCGTCGTTCGAGCGGTGACCGTCCGCGGTGTCGCGGGGGACGGGATCGAGGTCGAGGGCAGCGATCGGGTGACGATCGAGGGGTGTCGGATCGAAGGGACATCGCGGGACGGGATCAGGGTCGGCCGAGCGCCGGCGCCCTGCCAGGACGTCGTCGTCGTGAAGAACCGGATCGGCGATGTCGCGCTGTCGGGCATCGTGGTGGCGGGAAGCCGGAACCGGCTCGAGAAGAATGCCGTGACCGGATGCGGAACCCACGGGATCCTGATCGAGGCCGGCACCGACAATGACTTCGTCCGGAACAAGCTCTCGTCACTCGACGATGACGGCTTCCGTGTTCTGGGTGGCGGCTCGAACGTGTTCCTTGGCAACAGCGTCAAGGCCGCTTCCCGCTTCGGCTACTACCTCGACTGCTCCGGGAACGAACTGACCGGCAACAAGGCGAAGGGAAGCGGCGTCTTCGGCCTGATGGACGCAGCCGGGGGGAATACCCTGGTCAGGAACAGCTTCGGGTGGTCCTGGACGGCCTAGCAGCCCTTCGCGGTGAAGGGATGGACCATAGAGATCGTCCTCGGCCCCGACACACTGCTGGCGGGTACCGGATGGCCGGTCGGGATCGGCGGTGACGCGTGCGCGCGCCGGGTCATTCGGAGCGACGCGCGCACGGTCATTCGGAGCCGATCGTCAGAAGATGCGGGCGTACTTGGCGAACGCGCCCTGAAGCCGCCGGATGGCCCGCTTCAGTTCGCCCATCGCCTTGATCGAGGACTCGAGCAGTTCCTGGTCCTCGGAGCTCCGGGTCGAGCCCTGGGTGGACTCGAGGGCGTCGATGAGATCGTCCGCGGCGGCCGCGTTACGGGCCCACTCGCCGGCCAGTCCCTCGACCGTTTCGGCTCCCGGGGACTCCCGGTGCCGGATGGCACCGACGAGGATCCCGACGCTGGCCTCCGCGGTGCTTTCGACCTGGTCGGCGAGAGTGCCCATCTCGGTGGCCAGCTCCTTCACCGAACCATCGCCGCTCTGTCCCATACGGGCCGCGGCGTCGCGGACCTTCTGGACGGCCGGCAGCAGCAGGCCGATCAGGACCGCGATGATGGCTATGACGACCAGGAGTTCGATCAGCGTGAACCCCCGTGGATCCGTTCGACGGACAAGACGTCGCATATGCATGCTTCCTCCTGACCGGAGGGGGAATTCCCTCCGGTGCGCCGACCAGAATACGCCTCGTTGGAACTGAGAGCAAGACGCAGGCGCAGAAGGGGTGGATCTCCCGCGGACGACGTGCCGTTGCGAAGGAAGTGCCGGACGCGGGGGGCGCGAGAGCCGGTGACGCGTCGGGAGGTGCGATCGCGGGCGGATGGCCCCCGGAGGGCTTCGGCCAGGGGGCGGACCGCGCGCGGCTCGATGTCCCGGTCGGCGAGAACCGGATGACGCCGCACGAAACGGTCACCATCCAGATGGAGTGACAGCCCCGACGGGCGGTTAGCATGGGGCCGGAGGTGGACATGGCTCGGTTCCTCGCCGGTGTCGTTCTGGGGGCGGCGGTCGTGGCCATCGCGTGGGTGGTCTCCGCGGTCCCGTGGGAGGGGAGTCCGGCCCCGGGGCCGCCGGTGAACGTCACGGAAGCCCCGGAGCGGGAGGCCATGGAGGGCGTCGCTTACGGTGACGGCAGCGCCACGGGGCCGATCGTCGAGTGGGGCCGTCCCGCGGTGCCGGCCGCCTCCCCGCTCTTCCCGCCGGGCGAGGCCACACTCCGCATCGGGGAAGGCTACGTCTTCGGCGAGGACCGGGCGATCGCCCGCGGTGCCGGCCGCCCGGCGGACCTGATCTGCCTCGAGATCGCCGGAGGGGGGATCGTCGTCGAGTGCCCGCACGGCGGCCGTCTGGCCGCCATGCCTCTCGGGGCGCTCGGTCTGCCGGCGGACCTGCGGAGACTCCTCGCGCTCCTCCACGATGGCCCTGCGGATCTCGCTCCCGGCATTCTGCGACTCGGCACGAGCGTGCGACGGGACGTGTCTCCCGTCGGCATGGCCCGGGCGGGATCGGGCGCGGTCCATCGCCTCGCGGTGGTCGAGGTCTCGCACGAGCCGGACGCTCTGGCGCGCACTGCCCGGCTCGTCTTCGAGCAGATCCCGGTCCGCGAAGGCGGCGGCACGCTCGGTGTTCCCACCGCCGTGAAAGCGGCGGACAGGCTGACGTCGAGGGACATCGAGGCCTGGATGGAGGAGGATTCGCGGATCCCCGGAGCCACCTTCACGGGGTTCCTGCGGGGCGAGTATCGGCTCCTCGAGGCGCCGCCCGCAGAACTCGTCCTGGAGGACCGAAGCTACCTCGTCCTCGCCGCTCCGCTCGAGACGAAGATCGAGTTCAATGAGTACAGCGGGCTCGTGGCACCGCGGGGCATCGCGGCCGGCGGCGAGGTCCGGGTCCGGTCGTACACCGGGGTGGCGGTGCGGGGTGACATGGCGGGGACCATCGACGTGAACAGCTACGCCCACCTGCACGTGACCGGTGACCTGAGCGGCCGGGTGAACGTGCAGTCCTACGCCACGGTCGTCATCGAGGGCGACCTGACCGGGGAAGTTCTCATCCGGAGCTACACGACCCTCCTCCTCCGCGGGCGACTCCTCGGGAAGCTGTCGATCGTGTCGGGCGGATCGCACTTCTGGTTCGAGCAGTGGATGTCCCGCGCGGATGCCGAAGCCCTGGATGGTCGGGACAACGAACTGAACCTCCGGACCTCCGACGTCTCCGACGGCAAGTACGGCGACTGGAAGGGCTGGGGGACCGTCACCGTGGGCGCGGAGGTCTGGCGGCTCCTCGCGAAGCGGTAGAGGCGGCTCGCGAGTCCGGGACCCCGCGAGCCCGTGGCCGGCATGCGATCATGTCGGAAAGCCCCCCACGTGCCGTCCGGGGTGACGCCTGTGCACCCGAGGCGAACCGCGAGACCGGAGCGCGGTCAGGGCCGCCGATAGCTCGCAGGGTCCTCCGCGATCCGCGGGGTCGGAATACGGTGTGGGCGGGCGCCTGCGGAGTTCGCGCTCGCGAAGTCCGCGATCGGCGCAGAGATTCCGGGTGGGGTAGTAGTAGAATCCCGGATCTGGCAGGAGACCGCGGGAGTGGCTTCGCCTGCGGTTCGAGGGCACACCCGGAGGATCTGGCCATGAGTCCAATGGTGGGTCGCGCGGTACGGGGGTTGGTGATCGCCGCCGTGGTCCTGCTCGGGCGCCACGCGCCGGTCGAGGCCAGGGGGCTTCCTCCGGCCATCGGGGAGATCGTCGGCTCCTACGCCGTGAAGTACAAGCAGGTCCTCTTCGCGTTCGCCAACGGCATCGTCAGCAAGTGGAACTACGTGGTGACCTGGGACATCAGTCCGGTGTCCGCGACAGAGGTTGAGGTGTACATCTCGACGTTCAACGACACCTTCCGGGCCCACTACGAGAACGGTCTCCTGGTCTGGGCCAACGGCGACGATGCGAACCAACCCGCCGGCCATGCGGGCGCCGGATACGCGGTGTTCTCGGGGACGGCCGGCAAGGTGAAGCTGAAGGGCCGGGGGGGCTACGACTCGCTCGGAACCTGGGGTATGTGCGAGACCGACGTCTTCGCCGGCCGGATGATGACGAGGGGCCCGCCGCTGCGCAGCGCGTCGGTGCTGGCGGGCCGCTCCGAGCTGCGCGGGACCGGGATCGACGCGACTCGCGCCGGCGCGGCCTCGTTCCCCACCATCGACGACCTGGTGGGAACCTACGCCACCGGCCTGAAGGGGGCGACGTATCACATCCAGGAGCCGCGGATCGTGAAGGCCTCGGTCGGCTTCACCCTGAGGATCTCGAAGCACGATGCAAAGACCGTCGTCCTCGACGCGGGGGGGAGCGACCCGTGGATGGGGCACTACGAGAACGGCATCCTGATGATCGCCAGCGTCGACGACAGCGAGCTTGCCACCAGCTCGCTGTTCATGTTCCTCAGCGTCAAGGGGGCGCGGGGAAAGGTGTCCATCAAGGGGTGGACGATGGCCACCAGGGACATCGGCGGCGACGACTCCGAGTTCGACACGGCAGACCTCACCGCCACGCGGACGGGGGGTCTTTAGCCCGCATTCGCGCGACGCGAATGCGGGAGAGCCTCCGTGGCCCGGGCGCTTCCCGGGATGTGGTGGTGGGCCGCGGTCGGCGCGATCCGCCGGGTTGAAGTGGGTCGCTTTCGCCAGGTGTCCGAGCCGGGGCGGGACCAACCAGAGTTCCACCGCAGATCGCCATGCGCCTTTGAGGCCGAACGACATTCGACTCCCCACCTTGCCATCTCGTCGTCGAGCCGCTTGAACGAAGGGGTCTCCGGGAACCACCGGCGCCACAGGGCCTCGACGCAGATCCAGATCCAGTCGCTCTCCCATCCTCGTCTCGCGCCGCGAAGCGACATCCGGTCCTCGAGCGTCCTGGCGATCTCCTCCGCGGAGAGCGCTTCGGCGCTCAGTTGCTGGAGAAGTGGTCGGTCGAGCGTGATGCCGCACGCGCTCAGTCTGGCGAGCAGTTCCGCGTCCGTGAGCGCCAGTGCCGTGAGCGGAGGGGACGACCCTCCGTGAGCCGGCGGTACTCGGCATCCGCCGCGCGCCGTGCCTCCACCATCCTGTCGATCGGCACCCGGGAGATCATCTCGCGTCCTTCGGTGGGCCGCGGGCCCTCCGGGCTGCGGCCGCCCGCGCGCGGCCGTGTCCATCCCGAAGGGCGATGGCCCGATCATGGAGCCTACGCCTCGGCGCAGGATCCGTCCAGAACACGCACACCGCGACGGCCCGGCAGCCTGACGGGCTGGAGGGTCGCATCGCGGAGGGCGTCCTCGGCCCCGCCCGGCCGCAATTCATCGGACTTCGCGGGCATCAGCCCCTGCATCCCTTGTTGTCGCGGGGTCTTCACTCCCGGGCCGTTCCAGGCCCGCCACGCGTTGCCGAGGGGGCTCCGCCGGCCCATGGAAGACGCCGGCGGACTGCCGGCGCGACCGTCATCACCCCGGCACCCGGCCACGCCCCCCGCTCGATGGGCCGGCCCAGGGAGCGCGGTCCCGCGTCCCGGCGTGTTCGGGACGCCTTGAATTGCCTGTGCCCGGGCGATCCCGCGTGGCGTTCTTGAGTACATGAAGGCTGCTCCGATCTTCGCCCTGCTCGTCACCTGCGGCCTCGGACTTCCGGCGGAGCCGGCCCCGGAGTGGACGCGGCCCTACGCCTTGTACCTGCCCGGCTGCGAGCCGGTGGACTCTTCCGGGCAACGGCAACTCGTCGCGGTCCGCCTGGTGCGGCCGACCACGCAGGGCCTGGTCGCCGTGGCCGGCGGCACCGTCTCGTTCCACACCGAGGAATCGCTCGGGGCGCGGCTCCTCGGCTCCGCGATCTCCGATGAATTCGGTTTTGCCAACCTCCCCCGCCCGGCGGAGGTGGAGCAGGGGAGCCACTGGCACTTCGAGGGGCCGGAGGGTGGGGTGGACCACGCCTTCTGCTCGTTCGACGGGCTCGACGAACCGGAGGGCGAGCTCCCGGGCGGCGTCGACCGGCGGGTCCGCGTGGTGGGCCCGCTGGCGGCGCCTCTCGCCGGCGCGTACGTGGAGGTGTTCCTCGGCTGCCCTCACAGCCCGGCGGCCCGCTCCGGCGTGACGGGGGCGGATGGCGTCGTCGTCCTGCCGAATCTGCCGCCGGACCGGGACGACCAGTTCTGGGTCGTGGCGCCCGGTGTGCGGCCGGGGCCTTACGCGCTGGAGGCGCTCCGCGTCGGCGGGGGGTGCCGGGAGATCCTCACGGAGCCCGGGCGGACCATGACGGGGGTCGTGCTCGACGAGCGGGGGGCGCCGCTCCGGGGCGTCGTCGTGCGCCGGATCGGCCATGACCGCGGGCCCCTTGCACGGACGGACGACTCGGGCCGCTTCACGCTCTTCGGCCTGGGGGGCGCGGAACCGCTGGGCTTCTTCATCCCGGGAACTCCCTTCGAGGACCGCGCGGCCCTGCTCGTGGCCGACTTCTCCGAGGATGTGCCGGTGCGCGCCGTCCTCCCGCGGGGTCTCCCGACGGCTCCGGCGGCGGGGGAGCTCCGGTACCCCGTGGACCTGCGCACCGTTCGGCGCTGGTCCGCCCGGCACGAGGATGGATCGGAGGGCTTCACGTGGCTCGGGGAGGGCGGCGTCCCGGTCCGCCTCACCCGGCTCTCCGACGGCTTCACCGTGTCCGGCGTGACCGGGCGCGGACGCGCGTACTCCTTCGGTTCGGACACGCTTCGCCTGGAGGTACCGGCCGGCGCGTACCGCATCGTCGCCGGGGGCGGCTTTGGCGACTGCGAGGCGGTCGAGATCCGCGCCGACCTGCCGGCGCCGGACGGGGCGCCACTGGAGATCCGGCTCGGCGCGGAGCAGCCCGGCGTCGAGATCGACGCCCTGCCGGAGGGCGCGGGGCTGGTGGCGGTCCACCTGTCGGGGATGGTGTTCGAAGACGAGGGGAGGGCGCCACGGACCCCGGCCGGAGCGGCGGCCGCCGTGCGCGTGCGCCACGAACGGTCGGGCTTCGCCGGCGAGGTCCTCCTGCCCGTCCCACCGCCGCAGGACGGCCGGCGGGTGGTCGCCGTCCCCGCGCTCCCCGCGAACCGCATCCGCTTCCGGGTGGCTGATGCCGGAGACGAGGGGGCCGAGCCGCCCGTCGCGTACCTCGACTTCGCGGAGGTCCCGCTCGTCCGTCTCGCCGGCGGCGCGTTCGAGATCACGACGGCTCTCGCCGGCCGGCAGAGGCTCGAGGTGGGCGAGGCCACCGTGCTGCTCGATCTGCCGGTGGACGACCCCGGTCTGGTGGATCTCGGGACGATCTCCGGGGAGGACCGGGTCATCCGGATCCAGACGGCGGACGGCACGCCGGTGACGCCGGAGGAGTGCCCGATGGTCCGGTTCTCCCCGGAGCCCTGCCGCGGCCCGTGGGAACTCGACGTCGAGGTGGAGGAGGGCGGAACCGTGCGCGTCCCCTTCGCGGGCGCACCGGTCATTCTGCAGGTCCCCACGGGCGGGCCGGATGGCCCGCCGGGCCTGCCGCTCTTCGTGACCCTCGACGCCGGCGGACCGGCCGAGGTGCTCCGGCCCGATGGACGGATCACCGGGGAGGTGCGGGATCCGGAGGGACGTCTCGTCCCGGCGGTGGTCTACGTGGACGGCTACCGCTTCCCGGCCGAAGAGGGTCGCTTCGACGTCGCCGGCGCCGCCGCCGGGCCGCACCTCGTCATCGCCGGCGCGAGGGGTTGCCAGGGCGAAGTCCGCCGGATCCTCCTCGGCGCCGGAGAGCGGCGGTCGCTCGTCTTCACGCTCCCGCCGCGCTGACCGTCGGACGGCGCCAGCCCCCGGACGCTCAAGAGTCGCTCGGCGACGGGCGGCCAGGTCTCACGAACCGGCGGTCTTCTTCCCGCGCCACGAGGGGTTTTCGAGAGGCCGATCGGCCTTCGCGCGCACATGATCGGCGAGGTTCGCCCGCGGATCGGACCAGGATTGAACAGGCAACGCCCGGAGATGTGACAATCGTCACACGGGGAACGTATCGGTGGCCGGGCCGTCGTTTCCTCCCGGGTGCTCGCCGGCAACGTGGTCATCGTGAGCGGGAAGCCCGCACCGGGCGCCCCTGCCGGGCGCGACGGGCGGGCGGAGGAGTCGACATGAAGACATGTCTCGCCGCCGCCGCAGTCCTCCTCTCTCTGGCGCTCCCCGCGCTCGCCGGCCGGGAGGACGTCCTGCGCCGCGCGGTGCAGGGCTGCGACCGCGTCCGGGTGCGATCCGGCGGCACCTGCCACCGGGACGAGGCCGGGGAGAAGACACTCGCCGAGGTGACGAAGCTCACCGACATCCTCGCGCTCCTCCGCGGGATCGGGATCGATGAGGCCGCGAGCGGAGGAGGCTGCTTCTGTTGCGGAGACCCGACCTTCGAGTTCTACCGGGGGGAGAAGCTGCTGGCGATGGTGGGCTGGCATCACGGCGAGGCGCTCCGGTGGGAGGGAGGCACGTGGTCGGGGGATGGGGCCCTCACCTCGAAGAGCGCCGAGTTCCTGTGCCGCTGGCTCGCGGAGCATGGCGTCGAAGGCCCCCTCGCGCTGCTCGGGGAGAAGCGCGCCCGCGAGCGGGCCGCGGAGGAGCGGATGCGGCGTGCCGCGAAGATCCTGCCGCCGCCGGTCTGCGCCCGGCTCGAGGCGGCGCGGTCACGGGCCGAGGCCGAGGCCGCCCTCGGCGGAATCGACAAGGACCCGATCGCGTCGGCCCTCGCGTTGCTCCGGCTCTATGGATGCCACGAGGGGAACTGGGACCGCTACACCCTCCCGGAATCGGCGGCGCGGCGTCTCCTCGTGAAACTCCCCCCCGAGGTCCTCGGGGAGGCGTTCGGCCGGCTCGGGAGCGATGCCTGGGCTCTGACCGGTGCGGCGCGGTTCATCTTCGAGAACGAGAACGAGCGGATCGTCCCGACGGAGGCGCTGGCGAAGGCGTTGCCCGGACTGGCCGCGCACGCGTTCGCCCACCCGCGCCGGGAGGCGCGGCACTCCGCGATGGCGGGCGTCTTCCGGGTGGGCGGGCCCCCCGCCGCGGCGGCGCTGCGAACGGTGCTGGCGGGGGCGGTGAAGATCCGCGATCTGCCGGAAAGCGACCGGGTCGAGCCGGACGGCGCGGTCGAGTCGAAGGGGAGGATGGCCGAGATCCGCGGGGCGACCGACGATCGCGTGGTCGCGGCCGTGCTGCTCGGGAAGCTCGGCGACCCCGGCGCCGAGGGGGCCATCCTGAAGCTCCGGGAAGAGGTGACGGGGCCCGACCGCGAGTGCCTCGACCGGGCCGTCTCTGAGCGTGAGCAATGATCCCCCGCGGCGTCGTTGTCGGCCCCGGCGCGGCCGGAGAGGTGGGTGGGGGGCGGGACCGACGCCCGCGCCGGGGTCGACAACCCTTCGGGCCGGACACGATGCGCATCGCATCGCTGCCTTCGTGGGCCTCCGCGGCTCCGCCGCGGGAGCGGCGTCCGGGGGAGGCCGCGATCGGCCCACGCTCGTCGTCTTCGACCGGCTCCG